>DATMLR010000215.1:0-5512 GCA_035570015.1 Puia sp. | reverse complement strand
TTGAGTAAAGATAAAGATTCCGGAGAAGTTTCACTCCGCCTTCAGGCTATCTACCGGCCTCGACATGGCGGACCGGAAAGCCTGGTAGCTGATGGTCACCGCGATAGCCGCAATAACGAAGAGCGTCGCGATGGCAAACGTCAAAACCCCGAACGTCGTTCGGAATACGAAACTCTCCAACCAGCGGTGCATGCCATACCAGGCCAGTGGAAAAGCGATGCCCAGGGACACCAGGATGAGCGCAAGAAAGTCCCGGGCGAGCAACCCGATGATATTGCGGACACTTGCTCCGAGGACCTTGCGGATGCTCATTTCTTTGTTTCGTTGTTCGGCGGCGAAGGTCACTAGCCCAAAAAGACCGAGACACGCCACCAACAGCGCCAGAGCAGTAAAGGTCGTGATCACCTGGCCGACCCGGGTGTCAGCGGCATAGAGCTTGTTGAAGTCGTCGTCCATGAACGAGTAGTCAAAAGGCGTATTACCCGCGTATTGCGCGTATAGTTTACGAACCTGGTCGACCGTTGCGGCAACATTGTCAGTGCTCAAGCGGATGCCGGCAAAATTTCCATACCGGCTCAACGTCATTATCAGCGGCGGCGTTGGTTCGTGTATCGTAACCGAATGAAAGTCGTTTATAACGCCAAGGATGTGATAGGCGACCAATGGCCCCTGGTCATCCGGGTGGTAAAGGTTTTTGCCCACCGGATCGGCCGAGCCCAACAGCCTTGCCATCGTCTGGTTGATCAGGATTCCCTGGGAATCGGACTTCATCTCCGGGCGGAAAGGGCGTCCGGAAGCCATGGTCATCCCCATCGCATCGATATATCCGGCATCGGTATTCCAACGCTCCGGCCCGAAAGAACGCGTCCGCGCAGCATCTGGGAACCACACATCCGCCGTCGATATATTACTGGTCGGAAACGAGCTGGCCATGGTCACGGCGCGAACACCCGGTAATTGCGCCAGTGCATTTTTAAAGGCAAGTTGGTGCTCGCCCATGCCTCCGGTATGCTGAACCAGCAGGAGTTGCGACCGGTCATATCCCAGGCGTTGGTTTCGGACAAAGTTGAGCTGGTTGTAGATAACAATCGAGCCGACCAGGAGAGCAATAGCCGTAGTGAACTGGAAAACGACCAATACATTGCGCAGCCAACTGCCTTTGAAACCGGCAGAAAGTTTTCCTTTCAATACCTGTATCGGCTGAAAGCGCGACAGGTAAAAAGCTGGGTAACTGCCGGCAAGCACCCCAACGACCAACACGCCGATGCAGGCCGCAGGAGCCAGCCAATACCAGGGCAGCGTGGCCGTTGTCAAATGCTGTCCCGACAGGCGGCTGAAAAAGGGCAAAAGCGACAAGGCCGCTATAAAGGCAAGCACCATAGCGCCACCACTGTATAAAATGGACTCGACCAGGAATTGCATGACCAGGTCGCTGCGTCTTGACCCCAGCACTTTCCGTACGCCCACTTCACGACTGCGCCCCGCCGAACGCGCCGTGGAAAGGTTCATGAAGTTGACGCAGGCCAGCAGCAGGATGAAGACCGCGATGATCATAAACATGCGGACATAAACGATGTTCCCCGATGGCTCGGTTTCCTTGGCAAGGTCGGAATACAGGTGGATTCGGGTCAGCGGAATGGTTTCATATCGATAGAAATCGCCCTTTTTAGCCATCTCGATGAAGGTCGTGCTGAGCGCCTTGCGAACAAAAGGCTCCGCATATTTCTGCGTCGCTGCCGCAAGGTCCCGGTCCAGTTCCGCCTCTGTGGTGCCTGGCCGCACCAACAGATAGGTCTCCCAATCGTTATTGAGCCAGTTGACCTGCCGGGAGTCCTCCTGAGTGCACAACGACCGGATCAGGTCAAAATGGAGATGCGAGAGCGTGGGCATGTCCTGCATTACTCCCGTGATCTTCCACAATGTTGTGTCGTCGATCGCAAGCGTCTTGCCGACGATGTCGGATGGCTGCTGGGCTCCGAAATGGCGCCTGGCCATCGTCTCCGAAATAACCACGCTGCGCACTTGTGTGAGCGCAGTTTTGGGGTCGCCCGCTATAAGAGGCAACGTAAACACCGAAAAGAAACTCGAATCCGCCCAACAGGTCCGCGGTTCCGTGACGAACACGTCACCTTTCCGCACATTGGACGGCCCGATATTGTTGAGACGAACAAAGTTCTCGACCACCGGATAGTCCCGCTTCATCGCAGGTCCGAGGTCGGCAGGAACAATCTTTTCACGCAGGTCTTCGCCCGCGATCCGGAAGTGAGGGTTTACCCGGTAGATACGGTCGGCGCTCACGTTGTACCGGTCGTAACTGAACTCATTGACGATGTAAAGCGTGATCAGCAATACGGTTGCCAGCCCGACGGTCAGGCCTAACAGGTTGAGCACCGAGAAGACTTTCTGTTTCCGAAAGTTCCGGAAAGCGGTTTTTAGATAGTTGCGCAGCATGCCCGTAAAGCAGCACAAAGCAAGCCAATGTTCTGGAATGTTGATTATTAGTCATCTGGGCGAGAAGCTCGTTCGCCGTTTGTACTGATTTCGTACATCCATCGTCCAGGTTCAGTGCATGGTCCCGCCTTTTTCCAGGGGGTTGGGATTGATCGTCTGGATGGCCCCTTGCGCAGTGGTCTTCAGCTTGTCCCCGTCGATTTTATCCCTGAATGCCTTGCGAAATGCATCGCTTGGACCCTTCATCAGGATGATCAGCGACCCGTCCTCGCGGGCATAGGGGTTTGCGATACTGTCCACCAACCGGACGTCTTTGAACTCTTTGATAAAGCCATGCTGCATCTCCTGCTTGTCGTCTGTAACGAGCAGGAGTACGTCGAACTGGTCGAAATTCGGGGGCATCCAGTATAGGAAACTGGCATTGTCGCTATACGCTGGCGGCAGATGGTACTTCGGGCCATAATAGTTTACGGCCCCGGCTTCACCGTAATTGTCGCAGAATAGCAGCGTGTGCGCCTTTTCCGCGCTGTCAAGGGGCGCGTAGGCTCTGGCCACCTTGAGGGTCATCTCCTCCCAGGACAACATATCGGCGAAGTCCTGGGGCAAAGAATGGTCCTGGAGGTCTTCCCAGCGAAGGGCTCCCACTTTACGGGCCAGCGGGTGATGAACGTAATATACGGCCAGGGGAGCCGGCGCCTTGAAGGGAAGGAGGAGGGGGACAAGGCGAACACCGATAAACAGGCTGAACGCCACCATCGCCATTTTCCACCATTTGTTTGCCCAGGCTTCCAGCACCGGAGCGCCGAATGCGAACAGGATAGGGTAGGCCCCTTGCGAGTAATAGCTTTTCGCATGACCCATCATCAGAAGTGCCAGGGTGACAATGAATCCCGAGGCGACAAAACGATATTTTCTCGTCCTCGCCGCCCACACAAGCCCGGTCACCCAGGTAAAAATCGTAGCCACATTATACAAAAGCTGGTCTGTCAGGAAACCCCAGAGAGACAGGTACTGCAGCTGGTTTACCTGAAGGGTCTTCATATGGTAAACGACCGGGAAGCCGTGGCGGGCCTCCCAAACGAGATTCGGCAGGAAGAGCAGCAACCCCAGGCCGATGGCAAAATAAAAATGACGGTTGCCGAGTATTTTTTTGTCCCAGGTGAGGAGGAGGCCGGCCAGCAAACCGGTGGCGTAGAAAGCCATCGTGTACTTGCCGAGCATGCCAAGGCCAAAACCGACGCCGGCTACGTAGAGATACAGGACTTTTCCTGTCTGCTGAAATCGGACAAGCCCATAAGCCATCGCCGTCCAGAAAAAGATATCCAGGAAGTTCGGCTGGAAGAGGAAGTGCGTCCTGAGCCAGGCCCCCGCCACGAAGGGCATCCAGGCCAGGACCAGTGCGAACCAACGGCCGCCGAGGTGGAGTATCAGCCGACCCACGAGGAAGTAGGTCGCCGCGCCCGCCAGTGAAGGCCATATTTTGATCGTCCACATCGCGCCTCCCAGCAAGTTTGTGAGCCAGGCAAAGACCGAGAGCAGGGGTGGTGCCTCCATATAGCCCCAGGCCATGTGCCGCGCCTCCGCCAGGTAAAGGAATTCATCCCGGTGAGGTTCCCAGACAGGGTCCTGAAGAAAGAAAGGCAAAATCAGCTTGATCAGCGCGAGGAGATAAAGTAGACGGGTGGGTTTCATGGGAAAAAGATAAAAAGTTCGGGATGAATCCACCGGGAATTTTGATCAAAGGCACCAAAACGGTGTCCTCCGGCCGTTTTGGGCCCGGTTGTGCCATCAACTTTCGCAAATTACCCGCATTATGTCGGGTTTGCACCCCAAATTTCATGGACCGACAGCCGATATTTGTAATAGAAAATCAATCAAATGAGAAAACTAATTTACACGATTAATCATACAGTTGATGGCTGCTTGGACCATACAGCTTTTATGCCGGATGAAGGATTGTTTGACTATTATATCCGCCTTGTTCAAGATGCCGGCCTGATTGTCTATGGGCGGATAACCTATGAATTGATGGTTCCTTATTGGCCCGATATCTTAAAAAACCCTGCCGGTGAGACAAAAGCGGATGTCGAATATGCGCGGGCATTCGTTGCGGCCCAAAAAGTCGTTTTCTCCAGAACGTTGAAGAGTGTTGAAGATGAAAATACGAGGATTTCCAGTTTAAGCCTGAAAGAAGAAATACTTAAATTAAAAGAAGAAGATGGTAAGGATATTTTAGTAGGTGGGGTTGACATCCCCTCACAACTTACGGAGCTGGGTCTGATCGACGAATACCTTTTTATTGTTATGCCGATATTTGCAGGGAAGGGGAGACGATTTTTGGACGATGTTATCCTGAAGGAAAAAATAAGGTTAAGACTTCTTGATTCAAAGACTTTTGAATCGGGGTCGATCGCGCTTCGCTACCAGAAACAGGGATAAAAACAGTACACGAAGTGGAAGTTGCCGCAATACTGCTACTCTGTTCCGATTTGTACAATTTTAAAGAAGGCGCGTGGCATAAATTTGGCCAATTATTCATCTGACCAAAAAAACACGAGAAATGAATCTTCCGAAAACACCTCAGGACGCTCATACAACCCTTGCCGCCGCATTCAATACAGGTGATGTAAACACCGTCTTGAACATGTACGATGTTTCCGGTATTATTGTCCCAGAGCCCGGAAAACCTGTTTCAGGAAAGGCGGAATTTAAACAAGCTATAGAGGCGATTTTATCCATAAAAGGCAAAATGGAGATTAAAACCGTGTATTGCCTGCAGACAGGAGATATCGCTGTGGGCAGATCGGAATGGAATATTACTGACGGTGATGATATCAAAGTAAGCGCCAAGGGCATTGAAGTAATGAAACGACAACCCGATGGTACCTGGAAAATTATTGTAGACCATGCTTTTGGCGCCGAAGCCAATAATTGCTAGTTTTACCTTCATGAACTATCGCGAGATCACACCGGAAGACAATTTGAAGCCCTTTATTAAGTGCTTTTATTTGTTTCAGTCTGATTCCGATTCGGAATTTGAAGACGTTGTGTTTCCAAGCGG
>DATMLR010000214.1:0-6144 GCA_035570015.1 Puia sp. | reverse complement strand
ATCTACATCCCCCGATTCCGCAACCTGTATGGCGAGAAGCGGGATTATATCCGGGGGTTCGGCTACCAGGGTGGCGGCAACCGGTCCGGCTATATGCATGAGGTGGCGGAATACTCGATCGGAAAGGAATATAAGGAGGCGTTGACGGAGCCGGGGCCGTGGCAAATGGGTATTGGCGGTTTCGGTGAAACCCTGCCTTATCATGAGAATAAGGTAACGCTTGACAAGACGAAAACGGATAAATGGGGTCTGAACGTCCTGGCTATCGACTGCGAGCTGAAGGATAATGAGCACAAGATGCGCAAGGATATGGAAGCGGATGCGGCGGAAATGCTGACGGTCGCCGGAGTCAAGAATGTAAAGAGCCGGAGTGACAATCCTTTTCTGGGCCGGGGTATCCATGAAATGGGTACGGCGAGGATGGGCAAGGATCCGAAGACATCGGTGCTGAACAAATGGAACCAGGTATGGGATGCCAAGAATGTGTTCGTGACAGATGGGGCATTTATGGCCTCTGCCAACTGCTGTAATCCTTCGTTGACTTATATGGCCTTTACGGCAAGGGCGGCCGATTATGCCGTCAGCGAGCTAAAAAAACAAAATATCTAATTAACTTAATACTTATAACTTAATACCTATTGGATAGGTATTAAAAAAATTGAATAAATATTATTTTATGAACAGAAGAGATGCACTAGCCCGGGTAAGTCTGCTCCTGGGGGGAACCATACTCGGAGCGGAAGCTTTTCTATCGGGCTGTACCAATCCGCCGGAGCAAAAGCTGGGCGGGACAGGGACCAATTTTTCCGACGCCGATATCGCCTTCCTGGATCAGGTGGCTGAGACGATCCTGCCGAAGACGGACACGCCGGGCGCAAAGGATGCGCAGGTAGGAGCTTTCATGGCCAGGATCGTAAAGGATTGTTATACCGAGGCGGATCAGAAGGTCTTCCTTGCCGGGATGCAGCTACTGGATGACGCCAGCAAGAAGAAGAATGGGAAATCATTTATGGAGGCGACGCCGGAACAACAGCACGATCTGCTGGTCGATCTGGACAAGGAAGCGAAGGCTTATGCCACAACCAAGAAGAAGGATGATCCGCAGCATTATTTCCGGATGATGAAGGAATTGACCTTGTGGGGGTACTTCACATCGGAGCAAGGTGCAACCAAGGCCCTGCGTTATGTGGCGGTGCCTGGCAAGTATGAAGGCTGTATCGACTATAAGAAGGGCGACAAGGCCTGGGCAACGTCCTGATATCGGGCCGGTTTGGTCCGGGATCAACTTTTTCGGTGCACGACGGTAAAGTCTTTTGACACGGTGCCGGACATCATACCGACGGTATCGATGCTCTTGGATGGCACCTGCATTCTCACCTTAAACCGGCAGATATAGGCGGCGGTATCGGGGAAAAAATATACGTCTTTTACTTCAAACCGGACGCGGGTCGAGTCGTAGTTCGGCTGATGCTGCAGGTAAGTAAGCCATGCTGATTTCAACGATGCGGGCACGTCGACCGGTGGGATTTTGCGCGCACAAGAAATAGCGAAAATTAAAATGCAACCGATTGCTATTTGTCTCCGTCTGTTAAATGAAACGCTCATGAAGGTTGAATGAGGCGTGAAATTAGTTAACGAATGGGCACTTAGTCAAAAAAAAGTTAAAAAACTTTTCAGCATTCAAAGAATTCTATATATTTTTATCCGTCAGTCGATTCTCACCATTCAAAACAAAAACTGCGCTATGCCATTCAAAACTAGCGGCTTAACAAGGGTCTATCTTGTTTTGTCCCTTCTGCTACTATCTTCCAGCCTATTCGCTCAAACAACTTTTACGGGTAAAGTCATCGGGAGTTCGGATAAACAGCCGGTGCCTTTTGCTACCGTACAGGTGAAGGGTGAAAGAGGCGCAACCCAGACTGGTACCGACGGTACGTTCTCTATCCGGATTGCGAAAAGTTCCGGTACCCTGGTGATCTCTGCTGTAGGTTTCGAAACGATGCAGGTGCCGGTCAACAGTAGTACGGCCGCCCTGGGTGTTCTTACTATCAATGCTTCCACTTCCACGTTGAACGACATCGTCGTAACGGGTTACACCGCCCAGAGGAAGAAAGATATCACGGGTGCTGTTGCTGTTGTAAACGTGAATGATATGAAAGGCGTACCCGGAACGAGTACGGAGGCCTTGCTGCAGGGACAGTCTGCGGGGGTTACGGTCATCAATTCCGGTTCGCCCGGCGGCGGAAGCCAGATCCTGGTCCGCGGTATCACCTCCATCGGTAACGTCTCTCCCCTGGTTATCGTAGACGGTGTACAGAGCAACATGCACGACCTGAACGTAAATGATATTGAAAGCGTCCAGATTCTGAAGGATGCCGGCGCGGTCGCCATTTACGGGATACAGGGTTCCAACGGTGTTGTGGTCATTACTACCAAGCATGGAAAATCCGCGAAAGCGACCATCAGCTATGATGGATTCGGCGGAACACAACGCCCGTTAAAAAACGGATTTAACCTTGGTGGCAGTCAGAATTATGCCGACGTGCTCTGGCTTCAGGACTACAACAACGCCCAGACGCCCGGCAATATCTGGTTTGGGCAAGGTGGTGCTTCTTATGCTCCGCCACCGCTCCCGGCTTATCTGCAGCCCGCACCTTATAGCAACGCCACCGGGACGCCGAATAACGCTTATGTTGCCGATCAAGCTCCATCCACTTACAATATTGTAAGCAACCAGATCACGAAAACAAATTTGGTGGGCACGGATTGGTTTCACGCGATCTTCAAGCCCGCGGGATGGACGCAGCACACGATCTCTGCCAGCGCTGGCGGCGAAAAATCTTCCTATTATCTCTCTCTTTCCTACCTGGATCAGGAAGGAACCCTGATCAATACTTATAATAAACGATATAGTGCCAGGGTGAACACGACATTTGCCGTGAAAGACCATATCCGGGTTGGGGAAAACCTCTGGGTTTTCTGGAAGCAAAACCCCATCCTCTCCTCAGGGAACCAGAGTGAAGGCAACTCGATCTCTTTGTCATACCGCATTCCGCCGATCATTCCGGTATACGATATCATGGGCAACTATGCGGGAACCCACTCCTTTACGATCAACAATGCCGGGAACCCCGTGGCGCAGCAACAACGCTCGGCAAACAATCTGGGCAATGATGTGCAGATCAATGGAAATGGATTCGTCGACGTTGACTTTCTGAAGCATTTTACGATCCATACCAGCATCGGAGGCCAGTTCGATAACAACTATTACTATTACTTTAATGCTACTCCTTATGAGAATGCAGAAGGAAGTACGGCGCCCAATAGTTTCACCGAAGGTTCTGCCTTCAACTCCTTCTGGGTCTGGACCAATACCCTGAGCTACAACCAGACGTTTGGGAAAATTTCGGTTAAAGCGCTTGCAGGCACGGAAGCTAAGGCTTATTTTGGCCGGGGCCTGAATGGAACGGAGGGAAGCTATTTTTCAACCAGCCCCCTTTACTGGACGCTGAACACCGGTACACCTTCTACGGCTACCACTTCCAGCGCTGCGGATAGTTACAATTCTTTGCCTTACCAAAGCACGCTGTATTCGCAGTTTGGCCGGCTCGATCTGGCGTATCAGGATAAATACCTGTTGAGTGGTACCCTCCGCCGGGATGAATCCTCTATATTCGCAGCCGGGCACCAGTCAGGTATATTTCCTTCGGTATCCGGCGCCTGGCGACTTTCCGGGGAGGATTTCATGAGCAGCTTAACCTGGCTGAAAGACCTGAAGATAAGAGGCAGCTGGGGTAAATCGGGTAACCTCGAAAACGTACCGACTACCAACCCATACAACCTGGCTAATAATTCAGCTGTCGGTTCCTATTATGATATCGGCGGAAATTCCACTTCCTCCACGCTTGGCTTTTATTCCTCCCAACTCGGGAACACCAGTACCACCTGGGAAAACGATATCCTGACCGACGTGGGTATCGATGCCAGCATCCAGCACTTCGATGTAACTGCCGACTGGTTCGAGAAAAAAATCAGCGGGCTGCTCTTTCAGCCTACGCTACCCAATACGATCGGCGGCGCCTCTTCACCCTATGTAAATTTCGGGGATATCCAAAATAAAGGGATTGACTTCTCGATCGGGTACCATACCCAGGTCAACCGCGATTTTCGTTTTGGCGTAGGGGTCACGGGAACGCACTACGTGAGCAAGGTGCTTAGCATGCCGGGTCTTCAGTACTACTCGATTGCTTCTACCGGATCCAGCCGGCTTCCGAATTTTAGCCGGATGCAACCTGGGACCGCTATCGGCGAGTTCTACGGGTACAAAGTGATCGGCTATTTCCAGAATGCACAGGATGTCGCTAAATCCCCCCAGCAGACCGGTGCTGCTCCGGGAGCGTTCAAGTATGCGGACCTGGACGGCGCTGCTGCCATCGATCCAGCCGACGAAACCTATATCGGCAACCCGAACCCGAAGCTAACCTACGGGCTTAATCTTAATGCAACCTATAAAAATTTTGATTTCTTTGCTTCCTTCTACGGATCATACGGCAATGATATCTTCAATTACATTAAGTACTGGACCGTTTTTCCGCAGGTGTTTGAGGGCAACGTCCAGAAGGACCTGATCCAGAATTCATGGTCACCCACCAACCTCAACCCCAAGTATCCGCAGATCACCGGTGCCGGTACATTTAGCAACGCCAACGAAATAAATTCCTGGTATGTCGAAAAGGGTTCCTACTTCAGGCTGAAATCGCTGAATATCGGGTATACCGTCGATCCTTCCGTGTTGCATCGGGTCGGAATTGACAAAGTCAGGATTTATGTCCAGGGGGCGAATCTGTTTACGATCACCAAGTACACGGGTATGGATCCCGAATTACAGGGTTCCAATCTGAATGATCAGACCAATTTTGGTATCGATGAGGGGAACTACCCGGCTAATCAAAAGACCTATATCATAGGATTAAATGTCACTTTCTAAACAACCTGCAACAAAAATTGAACGTTGGTTTATATGAATAACCTAAAACTTTCAAAAACAACCGCTATATGAAAAGGATAAAATATAGATATCTCGTTCCGGGCTCCCTTGTTCTTATCTTCGTGCTATATGCCTGTGGTAAGAACTTCCTGAATAAGCCGCCTATCGGTGCATTGAGCCCGACGCTTCTCGCCAATCAGGCGGGTGTGGAGGGATTGCTGATCGGCGCCTATCATGACCTTACCGGTGAAGGCACCGGCAGCCAGGGCGAAAACTGGGGTTCGGCGCCGGATAACTGGGTATATGCCAGCGTGGTAGCCGATGATGCGTACAAAGGGTCCACCACCACTGACCAGAATGATATCATTCAATACCAGGCATGGGCCGCCTTATCTACGGGGACCTATATTGCCAATAAATGGGGGGCCATGTATGATGGCGTTCAGCGCGCGAATGATGTCATCCGGACCATGCGGCTCGCCAAGGACCTGACGCCGGCAGATACGGTGGAATACAAGGCGGAAGCCCTATTCCTGCGTGCTTTCTTCCATTTTGAGCTGAGGAAGATGTTCTGGTATCCGCCTTATGTGGATGAAACGGTTACGTACAATAATAACAACTATAATGTACCCAATAATGTCGGCGGGACGTATATTGAAATATGGCCCCGAATCGAAGCCGATCTGGAATATGCCATAGCGAATTTGCCGAAAACGCAGCCCTTTAAGGGGCAGGCGAACAAGTATGCCGCCGAAGCCTTCCTTGCCAAAGCGTACATGTACCAAGGAAAATACGATTCTGCCTTGACCTTGTTGAATGATCTGATAACCAATGGCGAAACGCCATTGGGCTCGACGTATGCCTTACAGGCCAATTACGCGCAGAATTTCAATCCCAATCCGGCTGCCAAGAACAGTTCGGAATCGATTTTTGCCGTACAGGAGTCGGTAAACGATGGCTCCGGTCCCGGTGGCGGGATATCTTATGGCGACAACCTGAACTTCCCTTATGGCGCCGGTCCGGGAGCTTGCTGCGGATTTGATAACCCCACGCAGGATCTCGCCGATGCTTTCAAGACGGACGTGAATGGGTTGCCTTTGGCGCTTGTTGGAGCCGGTGCTTTCAATGGCGCCCCCCATGTGAGCGACCAATCGGCT
>DATMLR010000213.1:0-2935 GCA_035570015.1 Puia sp. | reverse complement strand
CTGCCGGACTGCACCTGGACCGCATACCACCGCCAATAGGCGGAATCATTGGCATACTCATAAGCCTTTTCCCCCCTCCAGCCCCTCACAATCGAATCGTCAATCATGCGAAGGACGACAGGTTCTGCGCTGTCCGTCGCCGTACTGCTCGAATTCGCCGCAACCGAACTCGTGTCCACCACAACCGTACTCGTGTCCCCCGACTGAGCGGCAGCCGGAAAATACGCCAGCAGCCCAAGCATTACGCCCACTATCCCTGCCCGGTACCTTCCTTTCATAGGGAACTCATTTTTTTATTCACCTCAACCGGGTAGAGAACGAAATACCAAATAAGAAATGTAAGCGAGCCCAGCAGGATGAAAAGGCTCAGCCAAAGCGGCATCGCGGAATACCGCGTCACAAACGATTCCAGTAAAGCCGCAGCAATAAAGATCGGCACCAGTCCGACCATCATCTTCAGACCGTCCTTGGCCCCCCGTCTCAGCGAATGCAGGCGCTTGTGCGTTCCGGGAAAAAGGATGCTGTTTCCCAGGACCAGGCCCGCCGCCCCGGCCACGATAAAAGCGGAGATCTCCAGCGTACCATGTATCCAGATCACCAGCACCGACTTCCACCCCAGCCCCCGGGCAAAAAAGAAATATTGGAAGGCCCCCACCATTACACCGTTCTGGAACAAGTACCACACCGACCCTATCCCCAGCACGAGTCCTGCAATGAACATCATAAACGCCAGCTTCACATTGTGAAGCGCGATATAGGTGAACATATTCAGGCCGTTCTCCTGCTTGTACACGCCGAAAGGATCCCCTTTGGCAATGTTGTCTTCCGTCATATCTATATAGCCATCGCCGAGCACCCCGCGAACGAATGTCTCGTCATGAGCCGCTGAAAATACCGCGATCAAAGCGAAAAGTAAAAAAATGAGAAAGGAATACAGGATCTCCCTGCGATAACGATAAACGACCATCGGCAGTTCGGTCTTCCAGAACCGCAGGATGCGTGAAGATTCTTCCTTTTTATTGCGGTAGATGCCCAGGTAAATCCGCGAAGCCAGTCCGTTCAAATATTGAGTGACCCTGCTATAAGGGTAAAAGGTCTTCGCATAGCCCAGATCATTGACCAGTTCCGTAAACTGACCGGCCATTTCATCGGGATCATTGGCAGGCTCATATTGATACTGTTTCCACTTATCAATATTTTTTTTAATAAAGAGACCTTCTCTCACCGGAAAAAATTAAATTTACCTTTGTACATCCATAAATATAGTGACTAAACCCGAATAAATATAATCCTGAAAACCACCCTGCAAACGCATGCTCCAGGTCAAATTGGATACCGGCTTTAACATTGAAGTTGATTTTATGGTCGCACCGTTCATCAAGCGTCTCTTCGCTTGGGTGATCGACATGGTGATCATCATCGCCTGGATCGTTATCATCGACAAATTGCTCCGGATCGGTCGGGGATACATTTGGGATCTTCCCGCCTGGGAAGACCTCCTGATTGGGCTGCCGGTGCTTCTCTATTTCCCGCTCAGCGAGATCTTTCTTAACGGCCAGACCGTCGGCAAAAAGTCCATGCAGATCAAAGTGATTGCGATCGATGGCGGCAATCCCTCCATCAGCCAGTTTATTATTCGCTGGCTTTTCCGCCTGATCGATTTTCCGTGGTGGGTCCTGTTCACGATCAGCTCGGGGGAATTCCCGTGGTGGTGCGCGGTTTTCATGTTTGGCGGCATCGGCTGCGTGATCGCCACTCCCTATGCCCAACGGATCGGCGATATCGTGGCCGGGACCATCCTGATCGATACCCGTAACCGGACATCCTGGGAAGATACGGTATTCACGGAGCTGACCGACGACTACGAGCCCCGGTACCCTCAGGTCATGCAATTGAGCGACAAGGATATCAATACCCTCAAGGGGATCATCAGTGCCGTCCGGAAAAAGAGCGACTACGACCTTTCCATCCGGATTGCCGCCCGCATCCGGTCAAAATTGCACATAGAAGATGATCAGGATTCCCTGGAGTTCCTGCAGACTTTGCTGAAAGATTACAATTACTATTCTACCCGGTGAGAGCCGAAGGTTGATCGCGATCTGACAAACGCACCCGATTAATGAGGCAGAAACAGCTTGGCCACTCCGCCGATGAGCAGGAAGATTAACTCCAGCGAAATAGCAATGATCGTCACGATCCCGACATATCGGTACAACATCTTCTGGCTCTTCAGCGATTGGTTGAGCTTCGTCTGGTCATTTGTGTTCAGCGCCGCTTTCATCCTCACCGAATAACGAAAGAGGTAAAGACAGGGAAAGAAATAGATCACCGCAACGATCAAATAGATCACGGTTAAGAATACTCCTAACGTACTGCTCGCGGCACCCGTATCGGTGCCCGGATACGGCGAAAGGGCCGAAAGGTTGGCGAAGATTGCTCCTATAAAAAACGAAAAGATCACGAGAAGTCCGATGGTGATGAATCCCAGAATCGCCAGGAATTTGCCCCACCGCGCCGTCTCGGTCAAGTTATCGATCGACTCGCGATCGAGTGAGAGCTCAAAAAGATGGTTTGGAGTTGTTTCTGCCATAGAGGTTATTTAGGGTCTTGAAAATAAACAAAAGTTTGGAAACTGCCTAAAATGACCACAACCACTCGGCTTCAACTTCCGGCTTGAACTCAGTACGCACGCGCAAATAAGACCCGATACCGGCTGGGCCTACCTGAATATACACACTTCCCCTCCTCTAACTCCGGCTCCAGCGGTATACACCGGATCGTGGCCTTCGTCTTCTCTTTGATGGCCTCCTCCGTCTCGGTCGTCCCATCCCAACGCGCCAGGATAAACCCGCCCTTCTCATCCAGCAGCCGCTCGAATTCAGCCAGATCATCCGCACATGTGATTCGTGCGTCGCGGAATGCCAGTGCCTTTCGA
>DATMLR010000212.1:0-2559 GCA_035570015.1 Puia sp. | reverse complement strand
CCCGAGATGATTGACTCCCTGCTTAACCTGGGCACTGAATCCCTGATATTTGAACGGGTCCTTGCTGGTCATCAGCAGCGTGCCCGTCATCCCGCCCGATCCATACAGCGCGGACGAAGCGCCGGGCAACAGTTCCACCCGATCCACATCCAACTCGTTCAACCCGACGATATTCGCTACGCAGAAATTCAGTCCCGGCGCCTGGTTATCCATCCCATCCACGAACTGATTCATCCGCGAGTTACCGCTACCGTTAAAGCCCCGGGTACCCATCGTCTTGAAGAGCAGCGAAGAGGTGACAGCATCTACTTCCTTCAGGTTGGCCACCGCATCATAAAATGAAGGGGCCGGCACTTCATGGGCCGTCGTGCTGCTCATCGTCTCGATCGACACCGGTGATTCGAGGCTCCTGATCGTGCCGCGGGTAGCCGACACGACGACCTCCTTCCCAAGCGTGGATGATGGTATGAAGGAGACTTCGACAGGGCTGCCGGGGTTGCTGACCGTTACCTCCTGGGATTCAAACCCGATGGAAGAAAAAATCAACGTAAAGGGCGTCTGCAGGGAGGTAGTTAACCGGAAATTCCCGTGGTCATCGGTGAATGTTCCGGCCGCGGTCCCCTTGACAGCAACAGATACGGCAGCAATACGCTCTTTGCTGGTCACCTGACGGACCGTACCGGTTATGGTATTCGATGACTGGGAAAAACCTGGAAAATAAAATAGGGAAAACAACAGGATAAAGGCGAATTGCAGAGTCAATTTTGGTCTCATAGTGCAAGTTTTCGGTTAGATAAGCGTAACGAATGACTAAAAAACGTATGACTAAAATACGTATTGTAAGGCGGTCCTCGAAATTTAATTTATTTTTGCCGCCATGAGAACACTGCAATTTCCAGATCAAACAAAGTTCTACCGCGGTAAAGTGCGGGATGTACATACCATCGCCGATTGCTGGCTCGTGATGATCGCATCCGACCGCATCTCCGCATTCGATGTGATCCTGCCCCGTCCTATCCCTTATAAAGGCCAGGTACTGAATCAGATTGCGGCGTATATGCTTAAAGCCACCAGCGATCTCTGCCCGAACTGGCTGCTGGATACACCCGCACCCAATGTTGCAGTCGGCCGCCTGTGCGAACCATTTCGGGTAGAGATGGTCGTAAGAGGAAATCTCACCGGGCACGCCTGGCGGACCTACCAGTCCGGAAGGAGAGAACTATGCGGCGTAGCACTCCCGGAAGGGATGAAAGAAAATGACTATTTTCCCACTCCTATCATCACGCCGTCCACGAAGGCGGAGGTCGGGCACGATGAGGATATCTCCCGCGATGAGATCATCCGCCGCGGTATCGCCGCCGAACCCGAATACGCGCTGTTGGAACGATATACCCTGGCCCTCTTCCAGCGCGGCCGGGAGATCGCCGCACGAAGAGGGCTGATCCTGGTCGACACCAAATATGAGTTTGGCCGGATCGGCGATACCATCTATCTCATGGATGAGATCCATACCCCCGATTCCTCCCGATATTTCTATTCGGACGGCTTTGAGGAACGCCAGGCCAAGGGCGAACGGCAGCTCCAGCTCAGTAAGGAATTCGTCCGGGAATGGCTGATCGCAAACAACTTTATGGGCAAGGAAGGACAGGTCGTTCCGGAGATGACCGACGATTGGGTTCAAACCATCAGCAACCGCTACATCGAACTATATGAGAAAGTGATCGGCGAACCCTTCCGGCCCCAGTCGCTCAGCGAATCGGAGATTTATCAACGGACATTATACAGTCTGGGAAACCTGGAAGCCTGAGCGGGGCGGGCGACCCCCTATTCGCCCCCCTTGGGAAGCGTGAAGGAAAAAGTGCTGCCTTTGCCCGGCTCACTTTGTATATTCATCTTTCCGCCGTTGCGGGATAAGAATTCTTTACACAACATCAGCCCAAGACCCGTGCCCGCCTCACCGCCGGTTCCCCGCGTCGAATAATAGTTGTGCTCCATCAGCCGCTGCAGCCCCTCCTGAGTAATACCCATCCCGGTATCCTGGACCGAAATCTCGATACAGGACCGGAGTTCCCGCGCGTCCAGAAAGATAGACCCCTCCACCGGCGTGAACTTGATCGCATTGGACAGCAGGTTGCGCAGCACCAGGTTCACCATATCCTTGTCGGCATAGACGAAGATCGGATGCTCTATCTTGCTGTCAATATATATCTGCTTGGCTTCGGCCTGCAGCCTAAGCAGTTGCAGCACTTCCCTGGCAATACCCGCGATATCCAGCAGCTGCGGCCGGACCGCTTCCGCCTGCATCTGGCTTTTCGCCCACTGAAGCAGGTTCTCCATCAGCCCGGTTGTATACGTCAGCTCGTTGATGACCTCCGGTACCAGCCGCTTGATCTCATCCCCCGGCAGATCGTACAGCTGGACATTCCGGAACAGATTACGCAAGGCGTATAACGGCGCCTTCAGGTCATGCGCGATCACCGAAAAAAGTTTGTTCTTCAGCGAATTCAGCTCCGTCAGCTGCTGCGTTTGCGTCTCCAGCAGTGTCGCCTTTCCCGAGAT
>DATMLR010000211.1:0-2531 GCA_035570015.1 Puia sp. | reverse complement strand
CTTCGGATATAATTGCACTCCTTCCCACCTCACTGCCCGTCCCGGCTGTCGTCGGCACCGTGATAAAGTAAGGCACCTCCTCCGTCACATATTGATCGCCGCCGATCAGATCATCATAATCAAACAGATCGCGCGGATGATGAACGCGCAAGACCACCGCCCGCGCCACATCCATCGCCGCCCCGCCGCCAATCCCGATCACACTGTCCCGGTCCGCTGCCGCGTAAGCCTCCCCGCCCTTCAGGACATCCGACTTCACAGGGTTCTTATGAATGTCCGAAAACACTTCCACAGATATGCCTTTACTCTCCAATGCCCGTCTGATCTCATGGAAAAAGCTCAACTGTGCCACCATCGGGTCAGTCACCACGAGCGGCCTGCTCAATCCATTAGCCCTAAGATGCCCCGGCAATTCCGCAATAGCCCCCGCTCCAAACCGAATTACTGTAGGAAAATTATACTGTCTGATCGTAGAAAAGTCTGTCATATGATCTCCAAATATCTTTTCAGTTCCCAATCCGTCACCACCTGGCCGAACTGCCGCCACTCCCATTCCCGCGTCCGAACAAAATGATCCGTGAACGCCTCCCCGAATAGCTCCGCCGCCAGCGGCGACGCCTTCATCGCCTGCGTGGCCTCCCAGAGGTTTCGAGGCAATACCCCATTGGTCTTATCCGCATAACCACTCCCCTTCGTCGCCGGCACGTTCAACGCGAGATGATTTCGCACGCCATACAGACCCGCCGCAAGACAAGCCGCCATCGCCAAATAAGGATTGGCATCCGAACCTACTACCCTCGTCTCCAGCCTGGTCGACGCAGCGCTCCCCGGCAAGGCCCGCAAAGCCGTCGTCCGGTTGTCCACCGCCCAGGTTAGGGTCGTAGGCGCCCATGCCCCCTCCACCAGTCGCTTATAACTATTCACTGTCGGCGCTACCATGGGCAAAATATGCGGAAGACAATGCAGCTGCCCCGCCATATAACTCTCCATCAACGGACTCATTCCTCCGGAACCGCCGCTCGCTCCCCCCGAAGCGCCATTCACTCCCCCCGAAGCGCCGGGATCATGGAACAGGTTCACGCCATCCCGCCAAAGACTTTGATGCACATGCCCGCTGCATCCCGGTAACGTCTCACTAACCTTTGCCATGAACGTTGGCAACACGCCGTGCCGGAACGCGATCTCTTTCACCCCCGCCTTGAACAGCACCGCTCGGTCCGCCGCCTCCAGCACATCCGAATAAAGGATAGCCGCCTCATAAACCCCCGGACCCGTCTCCGTATGCAGCCCCTCCAGCGGCACGCCAAATTTCTTTAACTCATCGAACAACGCATGGAAGTAGGCGCTCCCCTGGGAAGCTCTGAGAATGGAATATCCAAACATCCCCCGGGTCATCGGCTTCAATGCAGCAAAAGATCGATTCGCCGGATCATCCGACGCCGCTATGAAATTGAACCACTCAAACTCCTGTGAGAAATAAGCCGTATACCCCTCCGCCGCCGCTTCCTGCACCACCCGCTTCAACACCCCCCGGGGACAAACCGGCGCCTCGAAGTCAGCCAGGAAGAATGGAAGCCCATCCTCCCACGGTACCCGCCGCATCGTATCCACATCCACCACCGCCATGGCATCCGGATACCCCGTATGCCAGCCCGTAAAAGTTCCGTTATCATACGCCTGATCCCCCGCATCCCAGCCAAAGACCACATCGCAAAAGCCGAATCCCTTCGCCACGACGGACTTGAACTTGTCAAAGGCGATCACTTTTCCCCGCAAGATCCCGTCCATATCCGTGATCGCCAGCTTGACCTTCTCCGTCCCCGCAACCTCCAGCTGATGCAGCAATTCATCGATCGCTATCTGACTATTCATATGCCTTTTTTACAAAAAAATGTGCGGGAAATGCGCTGCCGGAGAAAATAGCGCATTTCCCGCAAAGCGCTAATGTCTGACCTATCGGTCGCGACGGCCTCCGGCCGTCAAGCGAAACCAAATATAGGCCAGCCCCAGAATTGAAAAATAGATCAAAGATAATTTAATATTCAGCCAAACCAGCGCTACCATGCAGGCCAGCCCTACTACCAACGCAACCACCGGCGTAACCGGATAGCCGGGCGCCCGATACGGCCGCTCCAGTTCCGGCTCCTTGCGCCTCAACGCCAGCACCGTGATCATCCCGAATATATATAAGGTCACCGCCCCCAGGACGGAGATGGTTACGATCTGATCCGTCCTGCCCGATAACAAGGCAGCAATCCCGATCACCATGTTCACCAACAAGGCATTCACCGGTGTCTTCCGTCGCTCACTCACCCGCCCCAGTGCCGCAGGCAAATACTGTACCCGCCCGAACTCCAATGTCGCCCGGCCCGCCGCGAGGATGATCCCGTGAAAGCTCGCGATCAACCCCATCAGCCCGATCGTGACCAGCAAATGATAGACGACCCCACCCGTGCCGGTAATCTTGGACAAAGCCAGCGGCAACGGACTGTCCGACGCATCGGCCCCCGGTGAAGGATACACGATCGCCT
>DATMLR010000210.1:0-12005 GCA_035570015.1 Puia sp. | reverse complement strand
TCAAGTACCAGTTGACGGGCATTACTCCTGCCGCGGCTTACTACAGCATAAGTGACTTCACCAATTCCGCAGCCACGCCGACATTGGTCAAATTGAAGCATCACCGGTCCCTTTTTTTGCAGGACGATCTGGTCACTCCCTTGCCGTTGTACCAAATGGATACCCTGGGCCTGGTATCCCAACAATATCATCTGGCTTTCAATGCTGCGGTGACGGCACTGGCCGGTAAAACTACCACAACCCAGCTGCAATCGGCGGGATATGCCGAGTCGGATATGCTGGTGGCTGCAAAGCTGTTCCCTTCGGGCGATGCCAAAGGGGAATGGTGGGTTCCATCAGGAACCATTGTCTATTTGAATGGGGGAGTTGCGCAACCCTTTTTGCTTCCATACCAGTATCTGGATGCCTTCGGAGATGCAACGACAGTAGGTTTTGATGCGCATTGGCTGCTGCAGATCACGGTGACAGATGCCGTCGACAACAAAACTACGGCGGCGCCCATGGATTACCGGGTCCTGGCGCCAACGACAGTCACTGATCCTAATGACAATGCCACTGACTATAAATATGATGGCCTTGGATTGTTGGTCGCTACCGCCCAAAGGGGGAAAGGAGAGGGGGACGTCTTTGATGCTTCCTTTACCAGCGACCTTAGCGCCGCCCAGGTTGTAGGGTTCTTCAATGACCCGTTCACAAACGGGCCATCTCTGCTGCAGGGCGCGACGACGAGATACATCTATGATTTCACACCCGGAGGGCCATTTAGCGCGGGGGTGATTGGAAGAACAGTCCATGTTAACCAAGTCACCGAACCATGGGTGGCGGCGTCCGTGGTGCCGTATCAATTTAGTTTTGAGTATACAGATGGTCTGGGCAGGACGGCCATGAAAAAGATCCAGGCGGATGTCACAACCGGTACGCCGCAGCCCGGAAGTTGCGACGGCAACTCGACACCCCAGCACCAATGGATTGGGAATGGCAAAACGGTTTACAACAACAAGGGTAAAGCAGTCATGCAATATGAACCTTATTTCAGCGCAAACCCGAATTTTGAAAAGGCGCCGGCAAATGGGGTCACCGCGATCTTGCATTATGATCCGGTGGGCAGGTTGATCCGGACTGATTTTCCGGATGGCAGCTTTTCCCAAACAGTATTCGACGGCTGGTTACAAATAATAAGCGACCAGAATGACACTGTACTCGGCAGCACGTGGTTTCAAAATAACTTCAATTCTTCCGATCCGTTGGATGTGGATGCTGCCACCAAAACAAAAGCGCATAATGATACGCCCGCTGCCGCTCACCTCGACCCCTTAGGAAGGAATTTCTTTACAGTCGGATTCAACAAGGACAGCCTTGGAAACCCCTTGTTGTATGCCACGCAAACGGTGCTCGACCTGGAAAGCAATCCGCTTTCGGTTATCGATGCAATGGGGAATACGGTCATGCAGTGGGACTATGATCTGCTCAACCGTCCTATCCATCAAGTCAGCATGGATTCCGGCGAGCGTTGGATCTTTCATGATGTGATGGATAAACCCTTTGCGCTTTGGGAGGTAGATGGCGCGAATTCGATTGAATTTATTTACAGCTATGATGCGCTACGCAGGCCACTTCGATCGAGGGTGACGATCAATGGGGTATCCTATCTGGCTGCGTACAATATTTATGGCGAAAATGTGGTCATTCATGGTGTCGCCGATATAAACAATAACCTGAGAGGGAAGGTGTACAGGCAATTCGACGAATCGGGGTTGGTTACGAATTATCTTTTTGATTTTAAAGGCAACCTCATCCAAACCAGTCGGGTATTTGCAAATGCCTTCCAGGCCGCCAATTCGCTGTTACCCGTGGTCCCGTGGACAGGGGCCAGCGGTGATCTGAGTCTTCTTACCACTACTGAAGAATATGTCTCGCTTGTTTCTTATGATGCGTTGAACAGGCCGATGGTATATACCCGGCCATTTATTCCCGTTACCTCCGGAGTAATCCTATCCATTCCTTATTCAAAGGCTGCCATAAACAATGCGGATGTATACGTTCAGGGCTATGGAGAATCGGGGGCCTTAAATGCGGTCAGTCTGTTCTATGGCGCGGGGAGTGCAGCCACCCCTTACGTGACCAGGATTTGTCATAATGAAAAAGGGCAGCGCCTATGTATACAATATGGAAATAACACGGTGACCCGGTACACGTATGATCCGGATACTTTTCGCCTCACGCGTTTGCTCACCACAGTGAATTTCGGGACAACGATCTTGCAGGATTTGAACTTTTACTATGATCCGGTAGGAAATATTACCTACCAGCTCGATAATGCGCAACCGCCGATCTTCTATAACAACCAGAAAGTGCTCAGCGACGGCAACTACACCTATGACGCTATTTATCGCCTGATCATTGCAACAGGACGGGAACAAGTCGCCCAAAATACAGTAGATGAAAGTGCAGCCAATACCGATTATCGGAACTATCCGTTCGATGTGGCGCCAATGCCTGCACCCACGGATCCATTGGCGATGCGAAATTATACGCAGAATTACAGTTATGATCCAGTGGGAAATATGCTGAAACTGCAGCATGTCGCCGGCGCAGGAAGCTATACGCGGAGCTTTGTCTACAATAATGATCCGGGTCATTCCGGCGCCAATAACCAATTGGTTTCAACGACAGTGGGAGCCGGCCCCACGGTGAACTACAACTATGATGGTCACGGCAATATGCTCAACCTGCCGGAATTGGTGGGTATGGGCTGGGATTATAAGGATCAGTTCGTCGCGGCAACACAGCAAGCTGTAATAAGCGGTACAGGGCAGACCACCTACTATAATTACGATGCGGGTGGAATGCGTGCGAGGAAAGCGACCATGAGTTCGACTTCCGGGACGGCGGCTGCGAAACGGGTATCAGAACGACTCTACATTGGCAATTTTGAGATTTACCGCACTTATGATTCGATGGGTAATGTGACACTGCAGCGGGAGACCCTTCATGTAATGGATGATCTTCACCGGATCGCACTCGTAGACAACAAAACCATCGACACGTTAGGCGCCGATCCTACCAACCTCAATGCCTATTACCCGCGGTACCAGTATAGCAATCATTTGGAGACCGCCTACTATGAACTGGATGGCAGCGGAAATATTATTTCATACGAAGAATACCATCCATATGGTACCAGCTCTTACCAGGCCGCAGATGGCGCGCTCGACGTACCACAAAAGCGCTATCGCTATACCGGCAAAGAAAGAGATGAAGAAAGCGGGTTGTATTATTATGGTGCGAGGTATTACGCGGCATGGTTAGCCAGATGGACCGCAAGCGACCCTGCCGGACTTGTCGACGGACCGAATGCTTACGTGTATGTTCGCAACAATCCTCTGCAGTACACGGACTCTACGGGCACTCAATGCGACCCGACAAACCAAAGTTGCCCGGATACGCAACCGGAAAACAACGAAGACCTCGTCTGCCGGGCGGACGATTCTTCAAATTCCTCCGCTCTCGCGGGCGGCACAATGTCGTCGTCAGCCAGCCTTGTTGGCGACACAACGTCCGTAGGGCAAGTATTGGTTGGGACGTCAAGATCGCAGATGCGGAGTGCAGCACAGGCAATCATAAGAAGTGATCCAGATCATCCGTTGCAATTTCTTCTGAATGAGAGTGGAAAGTTCAAGCCAACAAGAGGCCTGACCCACGCTGAGTTAGCCGATGCGCCTGATCTCGTCCAGATGGGCCACATCAGTAGTGACAAGCTTGGAGGCAATGAGCGATTAATGTTACAGGATGCCTGGGAGAATCAGTTCAGCAATATAACGATTGAGCATCCGAGAGTCGGCGGAGCTGTCGTCAATCAAGAAGCAGTTGACATCGGTGGTATTGCTGTTAGCAGACAAACCGCAGAGGGATGGGAAGTGGCCTGGGAATATTCCGGAGGACAACTTGGACTGCCGCCTGGAACTACAGCAAGTGCTCCGATTGTCCCCGAAATGCCTATGATGACGCCGGGTGCGAGTTTGTTGAGTGGAGGCATGGGTGCATTGAACGCTGCCGGCGGCGTATTCATGCTGGCAAGCATCGATGCCGAGCACGACCCCGGCGTCGTTACAGTCGGCAAGGCAACCAGCGGTACTGCAAGCGTGGCCGGAGGTGGAATGATGATCGGAGGCGCCTTGGCGGGCGATGCAGGTGTCGTCGCGCTGGGGGGAACGGTTGCAGGAGTAGGGGGAGTCATTGCTGCTCCGATCATGATCTATGAAATGAGACCCAGAGGTTGGATAGCCGTTGATCCGGCCTTGGAAGAGCGAAATATGCAACGATACCGCAACGGAGAGAACGTCAATCCATTTTGTGCTTCATGCCACGGTCCCGGGGGAGCTTTGGATCCCAACAATGACTGGAATGCCGGAGGAGCTCGCCGCGAAGCTTTTGTGAATAGGTTGCAATGGAGGTATTTAGGTGACTAATTGAGGTCGTAGGTAGTGAATAGTGGAATTAAAATAAAAAATTTTGAAATAGTATGAAACTCATCATTTCTCCCATCAAGCTAAATGACACAGGTTCCGCAGTAAAGGACCTGCACAATTCGTTATTCTCGATTGCCATGAAAATGAGCAACAAGGTTGGAAAGCTATTGAAGGACCCCAAATTCCTGAAGAAGTGGATGATCGAATACAATTCATCCCGCTTTGGCGAAGCTACCGAAGAGGCGGTAAAACTTTTCCAGGAGGTACACATGGAAGTCAAGCCAACGGGGAAGGTTAATAAGGCTACTGCCGCCGCCATGAATGAACTGTTAGGAATCGGGGGGCAGAAGTCGGGAAGCGGGGGACAATCGTCTTCAACAGCTCCTGCCCCGGTCAATTCACGTGGTGGAGGTTCCACGGGCGGGAGTCAGCCGCCGTCAGACCCGGATGCTCCGGCAGAGGTATCCGGAGTCGTCTACGACGAATGGATCGAACCATTGAAATGTGCGCCGATAATGGCGTTCGACAAGGATATGCGCAGCGAACACCTGCTTGGGGAAACTGAAACCGATGATAAAGGAAATTACTCGATCACTTTTTCCAAACATACCAAAGTCAGTGAGAATGCCGGTGGGCCAAACCTGATCGTAAAAGTCTATGGAAGCAATGGTGATCCGGTCTACACAAGTCCGGTAAACTACAGTGCAGCGTCGCAATTGACGGTGAATGTCGATCTTGGACCCCGTCCTTATATGGGTCTTTCCGCGTTTGTGAAAAATGTCGAGCTGATCCGCCCATGCATCGGCGAATTGCCCATTCGTGACCTGACAGAAAACAAAAAGGTGCAAGATTTCAGTTTCCTGACCAACAAAGCCGGGATTGCGGCAAATACGCTTTTGCAACTGGTGGCTTCGTTCCGCTTTGAAAAATGGACGGGTCTGGGAGCAGAAGTATTTTACGGTATCCTGGATAGTAATAAGACCTTCTCTGCAATGCAGGGCAATAGCAGTAGCGGTACCGGGAACCTTCCGGCCGATGTGGATACGGCCATCGAACAGGCATATGTCCAATTCTGGTTGTCCCCGGTGGCGAACATGATGAGCGCCCTGAAGGATGCCGCGACGGCCAATGTCGTTACCTATAGGTTGATGAAGCAAAGTGAGGAGATCCAGGCAGCGTTGCAGAAGCTACAAACGGCGCCTCCGCAGGAATCAAGCGCAACCCAGTCTTTGCCGCCTGTCTATTCCAATATCAATCTCGCCGGGCTCAATTCCGCCCAGCGGCAGGCTTTTCTCAATCTGTACAGTACCACCAATATTGGTCCTGCCTTTTGGGCTACGCTGGCAAAGGATAAGAATTTCCAGGCAGCTCCGGCAGTGATCAGTAAGTTACAGGTCATTTATCAGATCAGTAGTTGGACTGCAAACAACAGCGCCCTCACAGCCAATATCCTCCAAAATTTCTCTATCGGCACCCCGCAGGATCTCAGCAAACTGGTATCGAACGATGTCAGTGATTGGGTAGCGTATATCACCAATTCCAATACGGTCCCTGCCGGGGCGAATAGCGCGGCCACGATCCAGAGCCTGGCAAGTACAATGGCAGCGGGTATTGAACGCATATATCCCACACAGGTTCTGTCTGACCGCTTCTCAAAGAGCAAAACCCTTCAACTACCCAATCAAAGTACCATTGCCGGGATATTAAGCAACCAGAGTTTCGATATAACGAAGAGTGTCCCGGCATTTATCCAGCAAAATCCTTTGCCGGCGGGGTCGGATATCAAAGGCATCACCAACCAGGTACTGGGCATCCAACGAACCTATAAAGTAACTCAAAGCGCCGATACGACGCTTACCCTGTTGGCCGATAATATCCAGTCGGCCAGGCAGGTCTATTCGATGGGTAAGTCCAATTTTGTCAATCAATATAGTGCAACCCTGGGAAGCGATACCGCTGAAGCCGTATATGAACAGGCAGCGGCGATCCATGCGGGCGCTACCAGTCTGATGGGGCAAATGGTTAGCCGGGTGAGTACACCGCAAACCCGGGTCATGCCCAATTACAGCTCGCAGCTCTCAAGCTCCACGCTAATGTCGGATTATCCGGATCTTGCCAATTTGTTTGGAATGGCCGCTTCTTATTGTGAATGCACCGATTGCGAGTCTTTTCTTGGCATTCCCGCCTATCTCGCCGACCTACTGGATTTTCTGTATGAACGGAAGACGACCACCTTCGGGTCGATACCCAATGCACGGGCCGCGCTATTGGCAAACAGCTATGAATTTACCGATGGGTCGGCATATGCCCTGTGGCATCGCCGGCCTGATATCGGCGATATCGATCTGAACTGTAATAATACCAATACTGAACTGCCGTATATCGATATCGTAAACGAGTTATTAGAGGACTACATCATCCCACCCCTTGCCTGTATCAAAGTAGCTGTGCCGGCTGGTCAAAACGACATGATCTATTTCGTCTACTGGCTGATCTACTACCTCAAAGCAGGGCAGATAAACCACTATCTCTATGAAAAAATTATTCAAGTGATCGGGGGCAATCCGAAGACACCGATCTGCAATATTTCGTTGCTCACCGATCAGGCCATTGTATCGGACGTGTTCCTTGCTGATGGAGAGAACCTTCCTGAATGGATTGGCCCTCCCATCATAGATCCGGCCCGCTATGGCCCGCTCTATTTGGAATGGATGATCCGGGACCAGTTTATCACGCTGAAAGTAAATCTGGTGTATGGAGCTTATGTCCTAAGGAATAAGGATAATGATCAGAACGGGGCATCGACGCTATGCGATTCGCCGCTGGTCAAATTCCCTCTGGATCTGGGTAATTTGTCAAAGGACTCCAAAATATCCGACGCATCTCAAACCTATTTCAGCAACCTTGGTAACAATGGCGACTATGTTTTTTCTGGAGGAGACGGGAACCAGAAAGACGGGAAGTATTTTGAGCTTATCATTCAGGAAGTTCATCAGACCCATCTTACCACCGAAGAGATCAATGCCAATCCGGAATATACCAATACCAATGTCTACAATTGCTTAAGCGATCCTTTTAACGATTATAACAATAACAAATGGAAGCTATATGATGTTCCCGGCGGGATGATCCCCATTTCGCTGCCGTTTGACCTTTATTTCACGGAGGCGAATACCTATTTGCAAAAAATAGGGGTGCAACGGTATAATCTTATAGACACTTACCGAAAACACGGCGGCTCTTCATTGGACAGCATCGTTATCGCTTATATGGGTCTCTCTACCGGTGACAAGAATATCATATTCACGCCGAGGTTCACGGCAAACATTAATGCGGGGGCAGCCGGTGATCCGCAAATTACATTCTGGGGAAGTCAGCTCCTGGATGGCAGCGGGAATATCGGTGTGGAATTGTTCCTGGCCGAGAGCGGGCTCACCTTCGAACAATTGCAAACCTTATTGACCGTCAGCTTTGTCAATCCCGCCGGGTTTAACCATAGTTATATCGCCGATATGGGTACAACCGTGAATCAGAAAGGGGGCAAGGGAACAACTGTTTATGATCCCTGCAACATTTCGGAGTTAGTGATCGCCAATGTGACTTCGCAAAAAATGGATGCCATCAACCGCTTTGTGCGGTTATGGAATAAATTGAATGTGGTGACGACCATCTCCATGCATGAGCTGGATCTATGTATCATGTGTACGTCGATCGGAAACGGAGTGCTCGATATCGCTTTTGCGGAGAAGATGTACTATTTCATGCAATTAATGAGTCAGATGACCTGGACCGCAACCCAAACGATCGTGCTTTACCAGGATATCGATACCTCAACCAATATCTATGACCCTACCTTTCTCAATTTATATCAGCAGTTATTTCAGAATCGCCAAATCAGCAATCCGCTTGTTCCCGCCTTTACGCTTCCACTAAAAACCGCGACACTTATTACGGATACTGCCACCAATCCGGGCGCCATACCGGTCATTCTTACTGCCTGTGGGATCATGCAGACGGATCTGACCGCGATTATGAATTTGACCAATCCCAGCTATACGCATCTATCGCTTGACGATCTTTCGTATATCTATGCCTGTGGTCTTTTGTCGAATGCCCTTTCCATACCCGTATCGGACATCTTTACGTTTATAACATTGACGGGGATTACTCCGATCAACCCGGTAGATCCGGTCACCCTGAAGCGGTCCGATAAATATTCCCCGAAAGACACCTTCGATTTTGTCACAAAATTCAATGAAACGCAACAGGCCGGCTTCACGATCGACGGTATTAATTATCTCCTGACGAACCAGAGCACTGCCAATCCTTCACTTATTCCCGATACGACTACGGTGATCAATGGTTTAGAAGACATCCGGACGGCCATCCAGGCGGCGATAACCGCCACAACGCCGATTGCTGACCCGAAGGGGGTTCTCTTCAAGCAGTGGCTTGCCGACCCCGATCTCAACTGGGATAAGAATGTAGCTGCCAAACTGGTCTCTATTCTTGCTACTGCGGGTACAGCTACCTATAGCGCAACGGTAGAAAACAATCTGCGTTTTCTCCAATTGCTGCAGATACAATATCAGGAGACGGGGGCGGAGGCTTATTTGGAAGAGCTGCCTTCGATCCAATTCCCGGACCCCGGCATCGCCGGGATCAGTTATGAAGATGCGAAATGCTACCTATTCTATTCCGGGAAGATGAATTCAGCGCAGTATAATACGCTGACGACGATTTTGCCTTCCGATCCCACTACCCAGGCTGCGCTAACCAGTCTGTATCAGCAATCCCAGGAATGTGCCTTGTCTGCGGCGCTTTGGCAGGCTACCCCTCCCACTACAACGCCTGTCTGGCTAGCCACCGCGCAGCAGAATGTCCCGGACTTCGGTATAGGCGAGGGGGTGCTTAGTTTCGCGGGTGTCATGACCGGGGCGGTGTATCTGGCGTTACTGGCTCAAAGCACCGATTCTTCTTATGATTGTGCGCTGACGCAGTTGTTCATATCCACCAATTCGACTGCTGCCGGTCCAAATACGTATGTACAGCTTGCTTCATTGCCCGTGATGGGATTACCCGATGCCGATGCCGCCAGCTTGTCGTATAACCTCAATGCGATTACTAATGCTCCCGAATTGACTTTTACTGGTGCGATGAGCGCTGCAGACGCACTTGCGCTTATGGGATTGGCCAATGGTCTGTCCCCCGCTGATGCCGTAAACTGGCTGACCGTCATTACCGCGCTTTACACCACGGCTGTCGCCGGGCAAAAAGTATCCGTTCCGTATCCCACCGAGCCTGCCGCCTGGGCCGGTCTCCCCGGTAATTTCCCGGATCTGTCCGGCATCGATGGATTATCCTTTTCGCACGGGACGTTGTCGTATTCCGGCTCGCTGACCGTAGCCCAGCTTAGTTCCCAACTCCTGCCCACCAATACTACGAATACGGCATACAATAATGCCATTAGCCTCTTACTGTACAATCTAGGGCTGCAAGGCAGTAGTGCGCCTATTCCTCTTGCTGCGCTTCCCACCGATGCCGGTTTCAGCTTCCCTGTCATCAAGGGTCTCGTGTTTTCTCCCGCTGCGCTATGCTATAAGGGGCAAATGAACCAGTATGTAGAAACGGCTTTGGAGAACATAAGCAGTGCTGCCGGGTGGACGACCAACGTCCAGGCTTTGTATACCAATTCGCAGTCTGCGCTGGCTACGACAGCGCTTATACCGCCCGGCGAAGTCTTTGTTCCAACCGCAGGTGAATTGACCACTTTTGGCCTTAGTTATACTCCCGCTTCGGGGATCTTGAGTTACACGGGGGTTATGACCGCTTCCATACTGGGTCAGTTAGAAGCTCCGGTCAGCACAAATACGATCTGGACAAGTGCAATCGTCACGCTGTACCAGAGCTCCCAAATCAGCGGTCCGACGGTAAGCACCAACCTTCCTGCGGTGGGCGGCAGCTTCCCGCCGGCAGCGATCACACCCGCCATTCTAACGACCAACAATATCGTCTACACGCCCGCATCGGGGGTTAACCCGGCGACGCTGCAATTCACGGCGTCACCCATGAGCTATACTACCTTGAGCAACTTGCTGGCGCCAGTCAGCAGCAACCCGACCTGGACGAACGATATCATTACGCTTTATCAAAACACGCAGGCGGCCGGCCCAACCACCATTACCACGTTCACGGTTCCCGTGTTGCCTTTAGGGGTTACATTCCCGCCGGCAGGGGCCAATCTGGCAGCTTTATCTTCCGGCAATCTCAGCTATACACCGGCATCAGGCATTTTGGGGTATACCGGAGTCATGAGCGAATATATCCTGGGGCTGCTTGTGGCGCTGCCTTCCACACCCGATCCTGCCTGGGCGGCGGGTGTCACCAGCCTTTATCAAAATACACAGGACAACCTTGTAACGGCGGTAGAACTAACGCTACCCACGGGAGTGGTCATCCCCGTCAGTACAGGGATAACGGTCACCGCTGCGATAACTCCGGGCGTCTCGATCCTCAGTACTTCGGCGCCGTTGAGCCCTGCGGTCCAACAGCAGTTGCTTGGCCTCAGTACCGATCCCACCTATGTGGCCGCGATCGGGTACCTGGTTGGTCAGACCTCCGCTATCCTACCCGCGGCCTCGCCCAGCATCCAGCTTCCATTACCCGACAATAATATCTCCAGTACCAAATATACTCCCGGTTATATACTTTTCACCGGGACTCCGAATCCGGATTGCATGGATGAATTCAACCTGCAGCAGCTTAGTACGGACACGGATTATCTGAATGCGATCGGATGGATCTATTCAACAGCCACGCCGCTTGCCGGTTCAGGATATGTAGGCGCCGTGCTGGATGCGCTGCCTCCGATCACTTTGCCTTCCACTCTTCCCATCTCCTGGGCAAATGGGGAATTGGGATACAGGGGGCAAATGCAACCGGCCGACTATACCACCCTGCAGGGGCTTAGCACCGATGCCACCTTCCTGGCAGCGCTTGCGGCTCTGAACCAGGCGTCGCAAACTACTTTCGCGACTGAAATCAATATCCTGACCACCGTGCCATTGGGTTCTCTGCCTGCAATTACGATTCCCTCTCCCGTGGCTTATGATACCGTCAACTTTGTCCTTTATTATACGGGGAACGTCCAGATGCCTGCTGTGTTAGCGACAACCCTCACCGGTCTGAGCACGGACCCCTACTACGGGGCAGCAATTGCTTCGATCGCCAATATCGCGCCTGTCGCCGGAAAATATCTAATCTATGCACCCGCGCCCTACCTTCCTTTTAGCTCTGTTGCCCTGGCGTCAGGCGGTACTTCATCGATCACCTATACCGGCGGCACCCTTTCTTTTGCAGGGACAATGTCTTTCCCGGACTATCTGGGCCTGCTCGCGCTTAGCACAGACCCCGACTATATGGCTGCTGTCAATAACCTTTATACCGGAGCGGGTTCTGCTCCGTACTTCCCGCTGCCTGCCCTATCCATTCCGGCCATTTATTCCAATCAGCTGAGCTTCTCTTCCACCACCAGTT
>DATMLR010000209.1:0-6547 GCA_035570015.1 Puia sp. | reverse complement strand
CAGCATCCAGCGACGCAAGGAACTCGATACCACCATTGCGCAGGCGCTCGCCCGTGGTGATACCATCCTGACACGACGTCTCGCGGACAGCCTCAAAAAAAAGGTCCACTGGACCGATAGCGCCCTGACCCACAACGGACTTCCGATACCGATAGACAGCTTTGCGCTGCGACGAACTCTGGACAGCCTGCAGGAAGCGGCAGCGCAACAGCACTATGCCGATAGCATCGCACACCTCCCGCCCACCGACAGCACCCTCCGGTATATCATCGGTTTCCACCACGTCCGCATCTTCTCAGACTCCCTTCAGGCAGTGGCCGACAGTCTCTATTATTCGACAAAGGACTCCATTTTTCGGCTGTTCTACAACCCCGTCGCGTGGGGAAGTGGCAACTACCAGATTACCGGCGATACCATGTATATGTACACGAAGAACAAGAAAGCCGATCGGCTTTATGTGTTCGAAAATGCCCTAACCATTAACCGGGTCGCCCGAACGCTGTACAACCAGCTAAAAGGCACGACCATTAACTGCTTTTTCCAAGGTGGTGACATCGATTATATCCGCGCCAAAGGGAACGCGGAAAGCATCTACTATATGGCGGACGATAACAAGGCCTATACCGGCGTCAATCGCGCCCACGGGGATATCATTGACATGGTTTTTGGACCCAAACTGGACTCGGCCGGGAATATGGCGCTGGACTCAGCAGGCAAGCCCAAGGGTAAAGAGCTGGACCGCGTCGTGTTCCGCAGCGATGTCGAAGGCACAACGACCCCCATGCGAAAAGTCATCCCCGAAGACATGGTCCTGCGCGGATTCAAATGGCTGGAGAAAAGAAGACCAAAATCCAAAGAAGAGATGTTTGGGTCGATCCACGGGGAAAATGAGGAAGAAAGCTTCGAGGCAGCGGAAAAAGCGGCTGAAACTGCCCCAGGCTCGCAACGCGCCCCCCTCCCTACCCTTCAGATCATCAAGCCGAAACAGCAGCCGAAGAAACACCCTTAGCCCGGGAGCCACCGCTGCAGCGCGCATTTTAAGAAAGTTCTAACAAGCTCCTTTTAATACGCCACCCCCTTTTTTCGTTCAAAAGGTTCAAACCCTTCATATGCGAATGCTGTTCCTCCTCCTGATCGTCCTGATCATCGGCGGTTTGTCCAACACGTTGTCTGCACAGGACACTGCGGGGCCGCAAAACCCGGCGGACGCCGGCTACAAGATGGCCGTCGGCATCCGTTTCAGCACCGCCCCACCCACCATCAACAATTCCATCAGCTTTAAATACTTTATCGACCGGACCAACGCCATCGAAGCACTGGCATCTTTTGGCTCCCGCTTCGGCCTTGGCGGTCTCTATGAACGTCATCAGCTGATCGGCGCTACCCCAGCCTTCACCTGGTTCTACGGCGGCGGCGCCTATCTGGGTTTTGAGCATGGACTCACCTGGTTCGGTCCTACCGGCGTCGTCGGCCTCGACTACAAATTTCCCAATGCGCCCGTCAACCTGTCCCTGGACTGGAAACCCGAGCTGGACATCATCCCGAGCATCAATTTCGTGCCGGACGCTTTTGGCCTGACGGCCCGGTTTACCTTCGGACATTAACGGCGTCAGATTTGGGATTTAGTGGAGATGGCCAAAAAATAGATAGCAGAGAAAAATCGAACTGACGATACTCACCACATCCGCCAGCAGCATCGCCCCAATGGAATATCGCGTATTGCGGATAGCAACGGAACCGAAGTACACAGCGGCGACATAGAAGGTGGCCTCCGATGAACCCTGCAGGATGGCCGAAAGATGAGCCGCAAAACTATTCGGGCCGATTGTTTTTATCGTGTCTACCAGCATCCCGCGCGCTCCGGCGCCGGACAGGGGCTTTATCAGGGCTGTTGGCAGCCCGTCGACAAACCGGGGATCTGCGCCCATAGCCTGAAAGAAATGTTTTAATCCATCCATGATCACTTCAAAGGTCCCGCTCGTCCGCAATAGGCTGATCGCCACCAGCATCCCGACGAGATAAGGGATGATCCGGACAGCGGTATCAAAGCCGCCCTTGGCTCCCTGGACAAAAGCATCAAAAATATTCACTTTGCGGTACAGCGCCACGCCAATGATCACCAGAAAGATGAGAAGGATCAATCCGCTGCTGAAGGCACGCGAAAACGATTGAACGCCGTCCGAATCGAGTTTTCGAAGGTAGACGACCAAGGCTCCGATCGCTACCGATAACGTTCCAATCCAGACGAGGATTGCCGGCTGGAAAAGGTTGATCCGCTGCCGGATCGCCACGACACTCATCGAGGCCAGCGTAGTCAGGAAGGTAGCAACCACGATGGGAAGAAAGACATCTGTCGGGTTGGATGCGCCGTTTGCCGCCAGTACTGCGATCACGCTTACCGGTATCAGCTGGAGTCCCGACTGGTGCAAACAAAGGAACATGATTTGCGCGTTCGAAGCTGTTGTCTTGTCCGGGTTGATCTCCTGCAAGCTTTCCATTGCTTTCAGCGCAAAGGGGGTAGCCGCATTGTCCAGTCCCAGCAAGTTGGCCGAAAAATTCATCACCATGTGGCCCATAGCCGGATGCCCTTTGGGCACGTCAGGAAAAAGCTTCGAAAAGAAAGGCCCCGTGATCCGCGCCAGGAAGCGCATCCCGCCCGCCGCCTCGGCGATACTTACCAAACCCATGAACAGGGCCATGATCCCTATCAACCCGATCGCCAAAGTAACCGAATAGCTGCAGGTGCCGATAATGCCATCTGCCTTCTGCACCCGTACCCCCGGCGATGAACGCGCCGCCTGCGGCGGCGCAACGGCCACACGGATCGTATCCCCCATCCTGCCGGTAACCATCGTGGAAAAGATCTCCTTATCCGCTGGTACGAACACATACCGAACACCCGCCACGATGATCGAGACCAAAATAAATGCCGCCCATATTCTGCTTAATGCCATGCTCCAAATTAACAATAATTGCCTAATTTCGCGGCCGAAACAAAGGAAATATGGCTTTACAAGCAGGTATCGTAGGATTGCCGAACGTAGGGAAATCAACATTGTTCAACGCCGTCAGCAATAGCGCCAAAGCGCAGGCCAGCAATTACAGGTTCTGCACGATCGAACCCAACACCGGACTGGTAGACGTACCCGACGAACGCCTGGCCAAACTGGCGGCCCTCGTAAAGCCTCAACGCATCGTGCCAACGCAGTTGCAGATCGTCGACATCGCCGGTCTGGTGAAAGGCGCGAGCAAGGGTGAGGGTCTCGGCAACAAGTTCCTGGCGAATATCCGGGAGGTCGACGCCATCGTGCACGTCATCCGCTGCTTTGAAGACGAGAATATCCTTCGCGAAGAAGGAGCCATCAACCCCGTCTCCGACAAGGAGGTCATCGATACCGAGCTCCAGCTGAAAGACCTCGAGAGTGTCGAGAAGAAACTGGCACGCACCGAAAAAATGCTGAAGACCGCCGATCCGAAGGTTAAAGCGGAGTATGAGATCCTGAAACGCTGTTTCGAACAACTCGAAAAAGGCCGGAATATCCGCGAGCTGGGCCTGTCCAGGGAGGAACAGACAGCGATTGCCGACCTCTTCCTGCTCACGGAAAAACCCGTACTCTACGTCGCCAACGTCGACGAAGCCTCCATGCACACCGGCAACGCCTTCTCCAATGCCCTGATCGCCGCGGTCGCGGGCGAACAAGCGCAGGTCATTGTGATGAACAATTCGATCGAAGCACAAATCGCCGAAATGGAAGACCCGGCCGACCGCCAGTTGTTCATGGAAGAATACCGAATGACCGAACCGGCCCTCAATAAGCTCATCCGCACTGCCTACAAGCTCCTAAGCCTGGCCACCTATTTCACCGCGGGCGAGCAGGAAGTCCGGGCCTGGACCATCCACGAAGGCTGGAAGGCGCCACAGGCCGCCGCCGTCATCCACACCGACTTTGAAAAGGGCTTTATCAAGGCGGAAGTCATCGCCTACAAGGATTTCATCCAATATGGATCGGAAGCAGCCGCCCGCGAGAACGGCCGCCTCCGCATTGAAGGAAAAGAATATATCGTCAAGGATGGGGACGTGATGCACTTTAGGTTTAACGTATAAAAAAGATCCACGTTCCTTTCTCCGCCGAAGGCGAATTACACCGCTCTCCGCCGAAGGCGATTACAAAACATTATATCCAAAGCTGACATAGTAAAGCCCGCCGATCCGCGCGTCCCCGACCGCGTCCACATGATAATAGTTGAGCAGGTTCGAAGCGCCGATCTTGATCAGCGAGTGATTGAGCTTCGGCAGCTTCATGCTGATCTGCGCATCCAGCGTTCCAAAGGCCGGGGTATAGCCAGTAATAAAAGAAGACTGGTACAGATAGCCTTCCTGCCAGCGATAAGTCAGGTTGAATCCATAAACCTTTGCGATCGAATAGTTGGCTACCGTCAAATTGACTTTGTGCTTCGGCGTATTAAAGTCCGTCTGCTGGTTGACATCAGCACTGGAGATCGTGCTGTAGGCATAGTTGCCCGAGAGCAGCCAGCCCATTGGCAGCGAATAGTCCAGCCCGATCCCCGCGCCGTACGTATTGACCTTGGTAGGGCTGTTCGTATAGATGCCGAACGTATTGGCCGCCGTCTGCCCAAGCGTCAGCGGGTCTTTGACCAGCACCGTCAGTCCGATGAAGTTGGTATACTGCGCATAGAAGCCATAGACATCCAACAGCAGGTTCTTGCCAATCAATCCCTTATAACCCAGCTCCCAGCTGGCCACCGTTTCCGGTTTGAATGTCTGGTATTGATATGGTGTCGGCGTTGCGCCCGTCGTGAGATATTTATTCAACGTCGCGGTATCAAAAGTCTGACCGTCATTCAGGCCGTATGCCGTGATAAATTGCGGCAAACCGCCGATCAGCCGCGCCGAACCGGTTTGCAAGTCGATATATTGGTTTTGGGTCGTCGGGAAACGGTAGGCTGTCTGGAACGATGCGCGGATATAGTTATCCTTCGCCACCCGCAACAACGCCGTTGCCCGGGGGGTAAAGCGGCCTTTGAAATTGGAGTTCTTATCATAACGGCCCGACAGCGACAACTTCAGGAAATCATCCCAGAAGCCCTTTTGCAATTGCGCGAACGCCCCCGTCTCATTGATCGGGATCCGGCCTGTTGTGTCGGCAAAAATGGTCCCATGTGAATTCAATTCGAATTCCCGTGTCGATGCCCCAACCGTGATATCCATCCATTTGACTTCATTGGCAAAATTGTACATGGCCTCCCCTACGTACAGGTCGGTCTTGTCATTGAATTTTCCGCCGGCGGGAATCGCCAGCTTTTCCAGCGAATCGGCCGACTTGTTGAACGCCGCGGTACCCGGCATCAGCCGGTTCTGATCGGCATAGGCCCGCGCTGCTGCGCTGGCATTGGCATAAGCCATCGCCGGACTCTGGCCGCCCTGCAGGTCCGCTCCAAAGGCCTGTGCATAAGCGCCGAGATAGTTGGGCGCCCAGACGCTTGCTGTAGGCGCGTAAACCTCATTTAGAAGCGTAGCCACTGCGACCATGTCGTAGGAATTGCCCGCATTCTCCTGAGTCGTATATGCTCTGACATAGAAATGCTGGCCGGCCAGCTCCAATTTGTACTGCCCGATCGTTACGTCCTTCAGACTGTAACGGTCCGTCCCCTGGTAGATCGTACTTGCGACGCCAAGATTGCCGATCAGGCTCAGGGTTGTCGTCGGCGCTACCTTATAATACAATCCTCCATAGGCTTTGAAGTTATCCGCGCGATAGCTGGTAAGCGTATTCTCCGCGTACCCCGTCCGGGTGACATTCGAAGCGGACGGCGTAGCCGCAGCCAGCTGTGCAAGCTCGGCCGCCATTACAGGATTGCCCATGGCGGCATAATATTTCGACTGGTTGTTCAACTGCTGCTGCACATTGAAGTACGCACTCTCATCTCCATACACATTGATCCCGTCATAGTTGGAAAGCGCGCGGGTGTCATTGGTGATCGCCCCTGTCGCCGGCACATAGTTCCGGTAGTCGGAGGCTGTCCAGTCCGTCGCCAGCGTATAGTCCGCCGTCAACTTGAAGGCGAACCGGTTGTTGAAGGCCTGTGCATAACGGGCGGTCCAGTTATAATACGGCTGGGCAGACATTTGATCGTCCCCGAGATGATTGACTCCCTGCTTAACCTGGGCACTGAATCCCTGATATTTGAACGGGTCCTTGCTGGTCATCAGCAGCGTGCCCGTCATCCCGCCCGATCCGTACAGCGCGGACGAAGCGCCGGGCAGCAGTTCCACATGGTCCACATCCAGCTCGTTCAACCCGACGATATTGGCTACGCAGAAATTCAGGCCCGGCGCCTGGTTGTCCATCCCGTCCACGAACTGATTCATCCGGGAGTTACCGCTGCCGTTAAAGCCCCGGGTGCCCATCGTTTTGAAGAGCAGCGAAGAGGTCACGGCATCGACTTCCTTCATATTGGCCACCGCATCGTAGAAGGAAGGGGCCGGCACTTCATGCGCCGTCGTACTGCTCATTGTCTCGATGGA
>DATMLR010000208.1:0-5139 GCA_035570015.1 Puia sp. | reverse complement strand
GGCAATGAAGGGCAAAGATGACAAGGCGCTGCGGGTGCTGGCGAAGATCGGGGGGCCGGAGCAGGCGGAGGCGACGCTTGCAGAGATCAAGTCGACGTTGCATGAGAAGAATGCGCCCTGGCTGTCGTATGGGTTCTTTCTGATCTTTATAGGGATCATGCTGTCTGTCTTTCAGCAGTTCGTGGGGATCAACGCGGTCCTTTACTATGCGGCCAATATCTTCCGGGACATGGGAGCATCGACAGACAGTTCCTTATTGCAAACGATCATTGTAGGAATTGTTAACGGCGTATTTACCGTGGTGGCGATCGTGACGGTTGATAAGTTCGGTCGTAAGCCGCTCATGATCATCGGGTCGATTGGGATGGCCATTAGTATGATGGGGCTTGGGTTTACGTTCTATTCCCAGCATGTCGGACTTCTCGCGCTGATCTTCATGCTGACTTATACGGCGGCGTTTGCTATGAGCTGGGGTCCGGTCTGCTGGGTGCTGCTGTCAGAGATTTTCCCCAACAGCATCCGGGGCGCCTTATCGATCGCGGTAGCGGCGCAATGGATTGCGAACTGGGCGGTCTCGCTGACTTTTCCGATGATGAACGACAACAACTCGTTGAATCAGCATTATCATCATGGCTTTGCCTATTGGATCTATGGCGTCATGGGTATCCTGTCCGCGCTCTTCATGTGGAAGCTGGTACCGGAGACAAAAGGCAAAACTCTGGAGCAGATCGAGGGCTTATGGAAAAAGCGCCCGGCGAACCGGGCGTAATCCGGCTCGGCTAACGGCGCGTAATCCGCCTGGCTCTACCAGATCACTACTCTTAAACTATCGGGACGGTACATTTTGTCGCCGGGTTTGACGCCAAAGGCCTCATAGAAATCAGGGAGATTGGCGAGCGGCCCGTTGACGCGTTCCTTGGCGGGAGCGTGGACATCTGTCATGAGTTGGGAGGCGAGGGCTTCCTTTCTTTCCTGATAGAGCCAGCCATAGGTGTAGCCCAGGAAATAGCGTTGGAGCGGTGTAAATCCGCCGATCTTTTCGCCGTTCTTATAGGCGTCTGTTTTTTTGAAGGCGTCTAGTCCGATCACGAGGCCGCCGAGGTCCGCGATATTTTCGCCCTGCGTGGCATCGCCGTTGACGTGCAACGTATCGACGGGGCTAAATTCGTTAAACTGGCGGATGATGAAGGCAGCGTGCTGGACGAAATGGGCGCTGTCGGCGGGCGTCCACCATTCGTGGAGGTTGCCGTCGGCGTCGTACTGGCGGCCTTCGTCGTCGAAACCGTGGGTCATCTCGTGGCCGATCGTCGAGGCAGCGGCATAGCCATACACGAAAGCGTCGTCGAGCTCATCGTCTTTCTTACCGGGGACGGCGAACTGGCCGGCGGGGAGGACAATCTCGTTATTACTGCCATTATAGTAGGCGTTGTACGTCTGGGGGGACATATCCCATTCGGTGCGGTCGACGGGCTTGCCGAGCTTGTTGAAGTCATAGTGACGCCACCAGGCGGATGCACGCTGCATGTTTAGCACCCAGGGGCCGCGGTCGATCCGGAGGGCGCTGAAGTCTTTCCAGTGATCAGGGTAACCGACTTTCTTGGTCATGCGCGAAAGTTTGTCGAGCGCGAGCTTCTTTGTGCTGTCGCTCATCCAGGTGAGTTTCTGAATGCGTTCCTTGTAGGCGGTGCGCATGTTCTCGACGAGATCGCTATAGCGTTGCTTAGCGGCCGGGGGGAAATATTCCTGTACGAACAGCTGCCCCAGGGCTTCACCCATGGCACGTTCCTCTGCGTCCAGTGTTCTTTTCCAGCGGGCGCGCGGAGCGGTGGCACCGGTGAGTGTGCTACGGAACTTGAAATAGTTGTTAAAAGTAGTGCTGTCGAGATAAGCGGCGGAGGATTGGATCAGATGGGACTGGAGGTAGTCTTTCCATGTGTCGACAGGTGTGCTGGTCAGGGTTTTGTCGAGGGCGATATAAAATTCAGGTTGGCCGACAATGACGGAGTCGACTGGCTTGATACTGCTGGTTACAAACCATTCTTCCCAGGAAATGGCCGGGGACAGGTGTTTGAGTTTCTCCCAGCTATATTTATTGTAATTCTTGTTGGGGTCGCGGAGATCGGCGAGTTTGCGGGAGGCGGTGGCAAGCCGCGTTTCGAGTGCGAATACGGCGGCGCACTTTTTCATTGCGGTATTGCTGTCGGCGCCGAGCTCGCGGAAATTCAGGTAGAGGTATTGCTTATAAGCGTTGCGAACTCTCGTCGATTTCTCATCGGTCTTGAAATAGTAGTCGCGATTGGGGAGGCCGAGGCCGCCCTGGTATAACTGGTAGGCCATCAGGCTGCTGTTTTTGTCGTCCTGTCCGACATAATCTCCGAAGAGGCAGCCGACGCCTATCTCCTGGAGCCGGGCTGAGGTGTGGATCAAGCCGGCGATGTTGTGGATGGCACGGATCGAGTCGATCTCGGGTTGAAGCGGGCTGATACCTTGCTTATCAACATCGGTAGAGTCCATGCCGCTGGTCCAGAGGTCGCCGATCTTTTGGGTGACGCTGCCTTTTGGAGCGCTGTCCGCAGGGGCTGCGGCGGCTTTTTCGCTGATGTTGCGGAGGCGTTGATAGATATCTTCCTGTACGAGGTTACCAACGCCCCAGCCGCTTTCGGCGGCAGGGATTGGAGTAGCCTTTACCCAGCCGCCGTTGGCGTATTCAAAGAAGTCGGTGGCGGGGCTGACGGTCGTATCGAGGTCCTGGACCAGGAAGTCCGGCGCGGCTTGCTTTTCCTGGTTATGGCAAGCGGCGAGCGACAAGGCGGCCAGGATGTGGATAGCGTTGATTCTCATAACATGTGTGTAATTAGTTCCTGCAAATATTCAATCTTGAAAGATGGGGCCTGCTAAAATATGGATCAGCGGAAATTTAGCACGATAAGTGGTGCATTCTAAAGCCCGGATGCGGGGTGGGAGGTTATTTCTAATCCATGGCCTGTTTTGGTCGCATTTCCGTGCTTAATATTTCCCAAAACTTCTCCACACGGGCGGTCCAGGAGTTTTGCGAGGAGACGTTCATTCTTTCCTTTACCCGTTCGGGGGTATTTTCCCTGATGGCGGACCGGATTGCCTGTAGAAAGCCTTCATGCGTGTCCTCTATATAAGCTACATGACTGAAGGACATGATATCGTTGGAGAAATTGGTGGCAATAACCGGTAATCCTGCGGCGAGGTATTCATTTATCTTCAGCGGGTAGACGTTGCGTGTCAATTTGGTCTTGACAAAGGGTACGATTGCACAGTCGAAACGTTGAAGATAATTGGGGATATCCGTGATTTGCCGGGGGCCGACAAACAGGACATTTTTCATTTCATCCAATCCGCCCTTGATGTGCTCAACAAATTCAATGGGGCCGACAAAAACCAATGTTTTGTCCGGATTGTCTAACGCAATTTTCTTTACCAGTTCGTAATCGATGCGGAAGTCGATGTGGCCGGTAAAGCCGATGATCGGCGTGTGAACAGACTGGAGCTCCGGTGGTCTTGGCAGCGTTTCGATAACGGCTTTGTTGAACAGGGCAGTATCCGCGCCATTTGGGAGAAAATGGACTTTGGGAGAAAACTCCGATGCGAAGCGGGTCAGTTCGGAGGAGGTGCAAAAAGTGAGGTCGTAATTTCGCATGCAGGTTTCTTCCTGCTGCGCGCCATGTTTTTGAAAATAGGGAATTTCCCCCAGTTTATCCATGCAATAGTAGATGGACCGGAGGAGGGTGATTTCTTTGGACCGGACGGGGGTAATCTTGTTAGAAATCCTGTTGAGAAAAATGGGGTCGTAAAAGTTCATAAAAACATAGTCCTTGACGTGGTAGTCCCGGATGATATTTTTGATCGTTTTTTTAACGATCCGGTCATTTATTTTGGAAAGTATATTGTAAAAGAATCCCTCCGGCAGGGAATTGATGGGCAGCGTCAGGGGTGTGGTAACGACCGTCAGGTTTGCGGGAAACGAGGCTGGATTTGAATAAGGGTTTTTTCCAAATAGCAGCGCGGCTGTTCGCCACCGCATCTGTTCTTTCCGTGCTGAATTAAAGTAGTCCTTCCACGAATAGGGATGATCGATAAAGAAGACCCGGTTATTCTTCGCGAACTCCTTTGCGAGGGACAAGCCCGATGAAGAGAGACTCGAATCGGATCTCGACAGGGACAAGCAGATGAGATCGATGTTATTATTTTCCGCCAAGTCAGCTGCAGGGTAGGTTTGACGAAGATTGATTGTTGGTTTAGGGTTTCTGATTCTTTGGCTTGTTGGGTTGGCCAAATATACAAAATCTATTTACAACAATCCTTTTTACGGATAAAGATGGCTTTTAAGATCCGTAACAGAAATCCGCCAAAGGCGGTCGTTTTTGGCGAGGTGGAGGTACCAGGCGAGGTGGAGGTACCAGGGGAGGTGGAGGTCTTAGGCGGCGTATTTGGTGACATAATCGCTGACGGCCCCGAAAGTAGTCATTTTCTCCGCAGCTTCGTCGCTGATCTTGATGCCAAATTCTTTTTCGACGGCCATGAGCGTTTCGATCACGTCGAGGGAGTCGAAGCCCAGGTCATTGTATAAGGAGGCGTTTGGTGTCAGACTAGCTTCGTCTACACCCAATTTCTCGTGAAAAATCTGCTTCACTCGGGCCGCAACTTGCGCCTTATCGATAAGAGTGTTCATAATCAATAAATTGAAAACTTCTTTTCACTGGCAGCAATCGGAGTGGAGATAAATGGGACCTCTAAAGTACAAATTAAGAGCGGAAATGTTGCTGTTTTATTGACCTAAGAGGGCTCATTTACAATATATTAACAAATGTTATCGGGTGCCCGGTTTTGATGGAGATATAACTTATTTTGTGGCTTTTTTTGGAGAGCTTAAAGACATGACTACGCCGAAGAAAACGATCATTGTGCCGACTGGTCCGGCCGGGAAAAAAGAGAGTCCTTTTGTCGTGGGGCTGCTGTTGAATTTCAATCAGGAGAAGCGGGGCGGCTTGGCGGTTGAGATCCTGCTGGTGACGGAGAAGAAGGACGGGCGGAGTTATCAGCGGATCCCGCTTGCTGGGCATCATTACAAGGCGTATTTGCAGGCGATTCCGCCCGCGCTCGCGGCAG
>DATMLR010000207.1:0-5305 GCA_035570015.1 Puia sp. | reverse complement strand
GGAAAGCCAGGGGTCTTCCTCCCCCTGGAACCCGGTGTTGACGGCCACCTCGTTTTGATAGCACTTCCACGAAACGCCCAGCGTCTCGAGCCGCTCCGGGAAGGTTGGCCAGCTTAGCGTGCCGTAGTCCATATCGTCGTTCCATACATGCGCCCGGGAACTCGCGTTCTGTTCTTCCCGAACGGTGCCGGTCCAGAAATACAAGCGGTTCGGATTGGTACCCGTCAGCGCACTACAGAAGTTCTGGTCGCAAACAGTAAACGCATCCGCCAGCGCATAATAAAAAGGCAGGTCTTCCCGGGTATGATACCCCATCGTCAGCGGCATGTCCGAATACTCGTGAATACTGTTTCGTTTCCATTCCAGCCACTGATCATACTTGCCGTCGTTGCGGGCGCTGACCTGGTTGGCCCAGGAATGCGGCAGTGAGTCCATCCACGTCGCTTTGGTATTCCGGATGTCGAGATGAAAGGGCGCATAAGTCTGCCCTTCTTTATTGGACTGAAGCCAGACAGGGTTGCCATTCGGCAGTCGGATCGCCCGGGGGTCGTTATAACCGCGGACCCCGCGAAGCGTCCCCAACGTGTGATCGAACGAGCGGTTCTCCTGCATGAGGATAACGATATGCTCCGCATCCTGCCAGGTACTGCCTTCCGGCGGAGCAATGGCGAGCGCACGAAGGATCGTCTCGGGAAATAGCTGGGCAGCGCCGGCCGCACCGGTCAACAGTACAGTTTTCTTGAGAAATTCACGTCTGGTGTCAGGCATGGTTTGATTGGGTCTTGAAGACCAAATCTAACTAGGAATGCGGACGCGAAACATTATGAAATGATTAAAAGCCGTGTAGGAGATACGATACGACGCATAGCGCGGCGAACGCGAGTACGGTGTAGAGAAAATTACGGCCAAGGCCCTTGGTCCTTTCGTGAAGCAAGGGCGATTCGAAATGCTCCCGGTTTGATAAACAGTTGGTGTTCATAAACAATCTTTTTAAATAAATCCATTCAAATGTATCTGTGTATCAATGCTTTAAAAAGGGCTTTCGCCCGGATTGATACCTATCTCCCCAAAGATACAAAAAGATAGAAATATTTCAATGGATAAATGGATTTATTTTTTCAGCCCCGCTATTTATTTTTTCAGCCCCTGAAGGAACCCGATAAAGTCGTCGATGACCTCATTGTTCATGGTATACTTGATATTTCGCCCTTCTTTTTCCGGGAGGATGATGGACGTTTCGGTTAGCTGTTTGAGGTGATGGCAGATCGAAGGCTGTGCGAGATTGATATTGTCGTAGAGGTCTACGCAGTAAAGCCAATCGTGCTTTTTTTTGATTTCACTGAGGATTTTCAGCCTCGTTGGATCGGAGAGCGCTTTGGATATCTTCTCCGCGGTTTTGGTGTCCATCTGGGCCATATGACAAGTATTTAAATGTAAGTTAAGAATAAGTTTTGGTTACTAACCAAACTGGTTGGTACCCGGTTTGGTAATAAAGGTTGGTCTGCCTAACTTGCGGCCATGAACTTCCACTTGACCCAGATCCCGGAACGAACGGTCCATCCCAGGTCCTATGGCCTAACGATGGTGTATGATAAAGGGCTGAGCGTCATGGAGGCAAGGCACCTCATATCGGGGGCCGGCCCGCACATCGACCTGGTTAAGCTGGCCTTCGGGACTCCATTGTTCACCGGCGGTCTTCATGACAAGATCAGGCTGTTCCGGGAGGCAGGAATCCCTGTATTCTTCGGCGGTCTCCTGTTTGAAGCGTATGTGATCCGCGGTCAGTTCGACGACTATGTTCACCTGCTGAAGGAATACGAGATCTCGCACCTTGAAGTGTCGGACGGGTCCATCAATATCACTCATGCCGAAAAATGCGGCTATATCGAAAAGTTGGCCAAATATGGGACGGTCCTGAGCGAGATCGGATCAAAGGACAAAGACCGGGAACATATCACCCCACCCTATCAATGGATCAGGTTGATGCAGGCCGAATTGAACGCCGGCTCAAGCTATATCGTCGCCGAATCGCGCGAGACCGGGAATGTCGGCATTTACCGGGATTCAGGCGAAGTGCGCGAAGGGCTGGTACAGGAGATCCTTACAAAGGTCCCTGCCGAAAAGATCCTATGGGAAGCGCCCCAGAAGGACCAGCAACTTTATTTCCTTACCCTGATCGGCGCCAACGCCAACCTGGGCAATATCAACCCTTCGGAGGTTGTGGCGCTGGAAGCCATGCGAGTTGGTCTCCGGGGCGACAGCTTCCATCTGTACCTGGAGAAATTTAATGTCTGACTTACCGGTATGGCTGACTTACGGTCGGGCACGTCTAACCTGACCGGCTAAGGCCGCATTCCTTTTTCGATCTTTTCTCTATCCAGGGCCTGAAATTCAGTCTGTTGCAAAAGACGCCCCTTGTCCCGAAATCCATAGCTGTCCGCTTTGAGCAGGTCCGCCTCCGCTTCATGCCCTTTTCCTTCCCGTGCGTTCAGGATGGCGGAGAAATACCAGGCCTCAGGATTGGTCGCATCAGCCAGTTTGTAAAGCTCCACAAAACGACGCGCCTGAACATTCTCATTCCCCGTAATGAACTGGTTGCTGATAGAATAGAAGGCAAGGGACAGATAGGCCAGGAGCCGCTGATACATCTGCTCCGTCGGCGTATGCCCCGCCGACTTCGTTTGCAGATCATGGATAGTAGAGGTCCAGTAGGCGTCATCTCCCTGCTGAAAATGCTGCATATATTCCGTCTTCGTATTCTGCTCCGTCGCCAGGAGGTCCTGCTGGCCCTGCCGCTGGCTCACGTATTGCGGGTTGTTCGCGAGGGCGGCCGCCTGCTGGCGGAACCATGCTACCTGCCGGCTCAATCCATCAAGTGCGGCGATCGATAAATTGCATTCCTGCGCAGCCTTGATCAATTGGCTGGTTAGCTGGTATGCCCGCAGGCGTTTTTTGCTGCCCGCAATATAGGCAGTGATCGCCAGGTTATCTTTTGGGATCAGATTTGCCCGCATTGCATCGAATTGCAGTCCCGCAAATGCCAGCGCCATCGTATTAACCGGCGCCCATTCGTGCTTACCATCGAAAAGGATAATCCGATGCTTTGTCCGGGTCTTGTCCAGCGCATCATTGACGGCTACCAACTCCGTGAGGTTCATATCGCCCTGACCCGCGATAGCCGTGAAGCTGAACGAAAAATCGCCTGCCGGGACCCCGTCGGGCAGCCCTGCGCCGCCTGCGATCACGCCGGTGATGCCCGGATGCTGGATGGCGATATAGCTGGCCACCTTGGCGCCACCTGAGAATCCGACCGTGTAGATGCTGCGGCTGTCTGCCTTCAACCGGTTCCGGGTATCCGCAGCCAGGTTCTGCCAGATCGTCTCCGTCGTCGCCCAGTCATTCCCATTCCTGGAGTTGTTGCTGCCAATAAGAATGAATCCATACGCGTCCGCCAGCGCCTTGTATTTTCTGACCGGAAGGATTCCGGAACCATGCGGGTCGAAGCAATAGATCAAGGGCAGGGCCTCTTTAAGGCCCCGCTGCGGCACATAGAGCGCGTAGGTTTGATTGGGGTCGGCCGAACAGCGGACGCTGTCGGTTAGCTGCGCCCGGGACAATAGAGCAATGCAACAAAGCAGACCTGACAACAGGACTTTCAGGACATATTTCATAGTACGTCAAATGTAGGCTTAAATTTTCAGCTGATGGATATACGCTGCGCTTGGTTCGAAGGTCTCAAAGTTCATTTCTACAAAGAAATTCTTTACCCCGCCGGTCTTTGCTGCCGGGAAGTATTCCTTCCAGTCGATCATCCCCTGGCCGATCGGGACTTCCTTTTTGTCTGTCGTCCAGTCGGAAAGGTGGGAGGAAATGAAGCGGCCGGGATACTTGGTGAAATAGGTGGAGGCCTTATAGCCGAGCTTGATCACCTCAGTCTGGAACTGCATCTTTACCAGGGCGGGGTCGAAAGTCGCCATCAGCGCATCGTAGATCAGTTGACCGTCGAGCTCATGGAATTCAAACTCATGATTGTGGAATCCGGTTGCCATCCCTGCCCCCTTGATCTTTTCCGCGACTTTGTTGAGCTGGTCCGCGTTCTTCTTGTAGTCATCCAGCGTTGCCTTATCCTGAATCGAGAAGGTTGAGCAGATCATCTGCGAAAGCCCCAGCCCATGTGCGAATTCGATGCGTTCATCCAGGTGATCTTTCAATCCGCCCCACCCGAAATGACAACTGGGGCAGGTCAGGCCGGTATCGGCGATCATCGTTTTCAGATCGGCGGGCTTCGTACCTACCAGGCTTCCGAAACCGATATCTTTATAGTCGTCAGGCGCGCACATTTCGACCAGATCATAGCCATATCCACGCATCGTCTTCAAGGTTCCGGTGAAGTCTTTGCCCAATCGGTCGCGGATCGGAAAGGTCTGGAAGCCCAGGGGGAAATCGACGAAATAAGGGTTCGCGCGCAACAGCATGGGGAGATTGGCGAGGGTCAAAGCCGCACCCAGTCCCATGGTCGTTTGCCCGATAAATTCTCTTCTGCCAAGCTTTTGCATTGGTTTGGTTTTAGATCGTGTCGAGATCCCAGCCCGCGCGGTATTCGCGGGAAAGGTATTTATTGGCGTCGGGGTTGTTGGTGATGGTGCGGCTCGCGGCGTCGTATCGAAGCGAGGAGCGGGCACGAAGGGAGACGGCATAGAGGTTGATCGCTTCCGTGATGTCTTCGGCTTCGCGGAAGGAGCCCGTGTATTGCTGGCCGGTTTTTATGGCATCGATAAAGGTCTGGATGGCGACCGTGTATCGTCCCACTTCGTCCCGTCGGGGTGTGGGCTGAGCGGTTTCCATACGAGTGCCGGAGAGGATTTGAGGATTGTCGACGTGGAAGCCGCAGAGAATCTTGCCTTTGTCTCCAACGAACATCATCCCTTCGGGTTGCAGCTCTATATTTTGTGCCAGCAGCTCATCCGGGATGGCCGGGCGGATGCCGCCATCGTACCAGATCAGGTCTACCGGAGGGCGAGAGCCGTTTGCCGGATATTTGAAGCGGACCGAGCAGGCCGTTGGGAAGGAGAAGTCGTTTTTGATCTGGAAGGGGGTGACCCCATTGAAGGCGGTGACGTGCGTGAGGTTTGGTACGATGTAGGTGGGTTTTTCCAGCTGCAGCGCTTTGAAGACGACCCAGAGGCTGTAGTGACCCATGTCTGCCATCGAACCGCCGCCGAAATCATACCAGCTACGGAAGACCATGTTCGTATAGTTAGGGCTATAGGCGCGTTGAGCTTCGGGGCCGAGCCAGAGGTCCCAG
>DATMLR010000206.1:0-5908 GCA_035570015.1 Puia sp. | reverse complement strand
CGATCCCGATCAATACGAGGAAGTCCGCCGTCAACAACCCAAACAACGAAACCGCCCCCGCGCCCAGCACCTTGCGAATGCTGACCTCGCGCGCACGCCGCTCTGCATTGAACATCGACAACCCCAACAACCCCAGACAGGAAATGAAGATCGCCAGCGCCGCAAAAAGTACCGCCAGCCTCCCCGTCACCTGCTCCCCCTTGTACAGGTTCGCATATTCTTCATCCGCAAATTCATACTCGAACGGAAATTTTGGATTCAGCTCCCGGCACAGTCGTCCCAATCCTTTCAAGGTCTGCGCCGTCTGATCCGCCCGCATCCGCAACACCGCCGCCCCGAACTCCACCGGCTGCGCCTTCCGGATGACGATCGGCTTGATAGCCTTATGCAACGATTCGAAATTGAAATTGCGGACAACCCCGACGATCGTCCCCTTTGCACCCCACATGGAAATACGGCGCCCGATCGGGTCTTTATAACCGGTCTGCGCCACCGCCGCCTCGTTAAGAATCAGCCCAAGACTGTCACCCGGATAATCTTTGGAGAACTCCCTTCCGGCGACAAGCTGCATTTTCATCGTTGACACAAAATCATAACCCACCGAGAGCACCGTCCAGTCCGGGATAAGCTTCGGATCTTTCCCATCCCAGTCGGGATCGGACGTGGAGTTTTGCAGGTTAGTCACACTTTCCATAATCCCCGTTACGCCGCGGACGCCCGGTAGCTTCAGGGCCTCCGTTTTGAAGACATCAAATTTCGCTCCCAGATCGCCTTCCGTTGCCACATAGATAAGATTGTCATGGTCATATCCGAGATTCTTCGAACTGATATACTGGATCTGCCGAACGATCAGCACCGTCGCCAGGATCAGAACGATAGACATGCTGAATTGAAAGACGACCAGCGCTTTCCGCAGCGTCAGCGTACCCTTTCCCGCCATAAAGCCCCCCTTGAACACCCGGACCGGGTTATACCCCGATAGGAAAACGGCCGGATAGACCCCGGACAAAAGCCCGGTCATCACCGTTAACCCCGCCAGACTTCCCCAAAACCAGATTCGACTATACGGAACTGTTATATGCTTTCCAGTAAGTTCATTGAACGCCGGCAGCACAAGCACCAGCAACAAGGTCGCGACAAGCGCCGCAAGTCCCGCCATCAAAACCGCCTCCCCGACAAACTGCCGGATCAGCAACGCCCGGGCCGCCCCCATCACCTTCCTCACCCCGATCTCCTTCGCCCGCCGCATCGACCGCGCCGTCGTCAGGTTCATGAAATTGACACAGGCTATAAATAAGATAAATAACGCGATCACACCGAACAACCGCACATATTCGATCCTCCCCCCACTCGGATATCCGTTGCTGAAATCCCCATGTAGGTATTGATCGCTGAAACGCTGTATACCGAGTTCATGCCGGTAATTCGGGCTCGGTTTGAAATAACGATCGATAAAATGCGTCAGCTGCGCCTCGAAAGCCACCGTATTCGTTCCGGGCCGCAATTCGATATACGTTGACGGGCCGCCGTTGCCCCACTGACGCAGCCAGTCATTCTCCTTCATGAACTCTTCGTAGTTGATCAGACAATCGAAACGCGTACTAACGTTCACCGGCAAATTTTCAAAGACCGCCGTGACCTGGAAGTCTTTCTGGTTCTGATACCGGATCGTCTTGCCGATCGCCGCGGCCGGACTGCCAAAGAAGTCGACCGCCATCTTCCGCGAGATCGCCATGCTTTCAGACCCCGCCAGCGCATGCGCCGCCTCACCTTCGAGCAGCGGATAACTGAACATCGGGAAAAAGTCCGCCCCTGCGAAATTCGCATCTTCCTTCAGGATCTGTTTGCCCGCCGAAAAAGTATACTTCGACGTGAAATTCACTTCACAAGCCGCCTGGACCTGCGGCAGATTTTTCTTCAGCTCCTCCGCGAGCAAACCCGGCGTTGAAATTCCAGCGGTTACGCCAGAGGCCGAAATTCCCCGGGCGTACACCGTGTAAAGCCTGTCCCCGTTCGCATGAAAAGCATCGACACTTTTTTCATCTTGCACCCACAGCAAGATCAGTAGACCGCAGGTCATACCCAATGCCAAACCTGCAATGTTGATGGTGGAGAATCCTTTGTTTGACCAAAGGTTCCGTAGCGCAGTTTTTAGATAATTGGTAATCATGGCAAAACGTTGTTTAGCAATTTACCATTTTCCGCAGAAACATCCCCTCTTCCCAATCCCACAGGGCAGCATTCCCTCTTCCCAATCCCGCAGAAACATCCCCTCTTCCCAATCCGAGCCATTTTCGTTCCATTTTGGGAAAGCCCTGGGTTTTCTTCGGCCTCAATCCCTTCGCAATCAGGCCGTAAGGTTATGGCATCCCGTTGGCAATAGTATAATTACCCATAAATCCAACCGTATGAAACCGCAAATAACCCGTATTCTCTGCGGATTTCCGATAATCCTGCTTCCCCTGGCGGGAATTGCTCAGCCACCGGCAATTGAATTTGCCTGGGGCTCAGGGCCTGTTACCAATGGTTCATCCATTGCGAACCAAGTCATTACATTCCAAAACAATGCGATCAACCCTACGACGGGTACCTATCTTCCGCTCACCCCGACCGTAACCGCTACGTTTGCGCTTAGTAACCAGCAATTTGTCCTGCCCGTCACCCAGAATCCGAACGGCGCAGATGTCTCTTTTGGCGCTACTGACAACAATAGCGGCAAAACGCCCGTTCCCGCTCTTATTTTCCCGGCGATGAACGCGGTAAGCGCCCCTCCGCCAGCCGACTTCAGTTCTACCCCGAGCAATATCGGTGTCGGGATGTCGATGGCCCAAAACTATGCCGTCGACGTCTTTACCTCCGCCATGGGCCTTTATAACACCAACTCGCCGACCAACGGAACATATTATATGGCCAATCTGACCATCACCCTCAGCTCTCCGATTACCAATCCCGTCCTCCATATCGTCGGAATGGGCGGAACTTCAGGCGCGCTGGGATTCACAACCGAATTGGTCTTGACTACGGCCGGGCTCACCATGACCGAATTATCCGGTTCGGCCGAATTCGCCGTCCAGGTGGGGGGCACCCAGATCGTCAATACCGCCGCAAACCCCACGTCTACGACTGGCGCAGGCGCAGCCTCCGGATCGGTGGTCGTTAACGGGAGCAGCGTGACCACTATGACCTTCAAGGTCTATCTCCGGGGTAACGGTAAGACCCCGACCTGGTCAACCGCAAACGAGCATGTCGGCGACGCCTGGTTAATCGGCGTTTCTGCACAGAATACATTTGTCGCCCTTCCGATCGGTACAACCTCCTTCACCGCGCAGCCGCAGGAGCACACCGTGGATCTGCAATGGACAACCGCGACACAACAGAACTCGAGCTATTTCGCCATTGAACGCAGCCAGGACGGCCTCAACTGGAGCCCCATCGGCCAGGTAACAGCGGCCGGTAACAGCCAGGACCTTCTGCAGTATAATTATGTTGACCAGAAGCCTTTGACTGGAGCGAACTATTACCGGCTGCAGGAAGTCGCCGGCGATGGCTCATCGATCTACTCACCCATCCGGAACGTCATCTTCGCCGGCGCCGCGACAACCATCAACTGGTATCCCAATCCCACACACGACCGGTTGACACTGACGAGTAATAGTAACCTGAAATCGATATCCCTGACAACCCTCGACGGCCGCACCCTCCAGACAGTTGAAGGCTTTGCCTCGGGTCAGTCCCTCGACTTAAGCCGGTATCCATTCGGGATCTATTTCCTGATCATCCGGACGACCGATGGACAGTCCCGGACAGCTAAAATCGAGCGGAATTAACCCCCGCCACGCCTCCCACCAAAGCTATCTCCCCGCGATCTGGTTGATAATCAACCCGTTTCAGAAATAAGGGAAAACACTTGCACCACCGAGTTTTAATGATTACTTTTGGTGCGAATCCCTACCCAATGAAACCGCAATATACCAATATCCTCTGCGGAATCCTGCTTATCGTGTTGCCTTACGCAGGAATCGCGCAACCACCAGCCATCGAATTTGCCAATGGCTCCGGCCCGGTGGGCAACGGCTCTTCCCTAGCCAATCAAGTCATTACTTTCCAGGATAATGCGCTCAATCCCGTTACCGGAACCTACACTCCGATGGGCTTCCCCGTAACCGCCACTTTTGCCATCAGCAACCAGCAATACGTCCTTCCCGCCTCACAGAATCCAAACGGCGGCGACATCTCTTTTGGGGCTTCCAATAACACTGTGGGCAAATTGCCTGCACCTTTCAATCTTTTCCCAACAATGAATGGGATCAGCGCCCCTTCGGCAAATCAGTTCAGTTCAACCCCGCTCAATATCGGTACCGGGATGTCGTTGACCTCAAATTATGCCGTGGAACTCTATACATCCGTCATGGGCCTTTATAACACCAACGCGCCGACTAACGGAACATATTATATGGCCAACCTGACCATCACGTTCAACGTCCCTATCACCAATCCAGTCATCCAAATCGTCGGAATAGGCGGTTTCTCCGGTGCACTTGGATTCACAACCGAATTGGTCTTGACTACGCCCGGCCTCACCATGACCGAATTATCCGGTTCGACCGAGCTCGCCGTACAGATGGGGGGCACCCAGATCGTGAATACCGCCGCAGCGCCCACAGCTACAACCGGCGCAGGTGCGGCATCCGGATCGGTGGAAGTTATTGGGAGCAGCGTGACCTCCCTGACCTTTGAACTCTATGTCCGGGGTGACGGCAAGACGCCCGTATGGGCCACCGCCAACGAGCATGTCGGGGACGCCTGGTTGATCGGCGTTTCCGCACAGAATACAATCACCGAACTCCCGCTCGATATAACCTCATTCACGGCCCAGCCCCAGGGGCACACCGTGGATTTGCAATGGACAACCGCGACCGAACAGAACTCGAAATATTTCAACGTCGAACGGAGCCAGGACGGCCTCAATTGGAGCAGCATCGGCCAGGTAACTGCGGCCGGTAACAGCCAGGACCTTCTGCAATATAATTATGTTGACCAGAAGCCCATGACTGGCGCGAACTATTACCGCCTGCAGGAAGTCGCTGACGACGGCTCATCAATCTATTCGCCCATCCGGAACGTCGACTTCACCGACGCCGCCACAGCCATCAGCTGGTACCCCAATCCGACACACGACCGGGTGACACTGACGAGCAACAGCAACCTGAAATCGATAACCCTGACAAGCCTCGACGGCCGGATCCTCCAGACAGTCGAAGGATTTGCCTCAGGCCAGTCCATCGACCTCAGCCGGTATCCATTCGGGATCTACTTCCTGATCATTCGCACGACCGACGGGCAGTCTCAGACAGCGAAGATTGAGCGGAATTAGCGGGATTCCCCGCCTTCTCCCGCCCTCGCCGCACTATCCGCGCCCCCTCCCGCGCCCGCCGCACTATCCGCGTCCCCTCCCGCCTTCGCCGCACTATCCGCGTCCAAAAAGAGAATCGCCCTTGGATGTCTTCTCAATATCGTGGATGGATAACGTTCATTGATTTCCTCTTTTAACGTTCGCCGTACCGCCTCCGCCTTGCGCGCACCCGGAACCACCCCAAAAATATACTCCGCCCTCATCAACCCCGGTATCGTCACCGTCATCGCCCGCCGCGGCACCTCCTCCAGCGCGCCAAAACATCCGTCCCCCACCTGCTGCGCCCTGCAAGCCTCATCCAACTCAACCTCCTTCACCATCTCCGGGTCCCCAAACATCGCCACATGCGGATCATTAAAAGCCAAATGCGTATTCTCTCCGATCCCCAGCACGACAATGTCTGTAGACTCCCTTGTTAATTTATGCGCATATTCTCCAATCGTGCGCATAAACGAAAAATTCCTCAACGACACCCTTCCAATCAGTCTTTCCTTC
>DATMLR010000205.1:0-2154 GCA_035570015.1 Puia sp. | reverse complement strand
TGTCCAGCCGGTGCGCAAAATGTCTCGCCATATCCAAATATACCGTATCATTCAACGTGACCAAAGCCTGCAGCGGCGTATTGGTCAGGATCCGCCGCGCCGTACAAACCTCCCTCGACGTCGCATCAAAAGAGATCATCGAAGGATATGACGCCGTCCGCTTCCAATAAGTATAGAGCGCCCGCCGGTACTGCTCGCCATTCTTGCTGGCGACCCACTCCGCGCCATTCCAGGGTGACATCCATATTCCTTTTGGCTGATACGGGAACACGCTTGGCCCATACATCTCCGGTGAAAGCTGCCCGCAGATGCAAAGGTCCTGATCGCGCAGCTCCTCCGCGCTCAACCGCACCCGCGATCCACGCGAGTACAGCCGGTCGAACGGATCAGCCTTCAGCGATGTATCGGTCACCCGCGAATCCTCGCGATAAGTGGCGCTCATCACGATCTCTTTCAGCAGACGCTTCAGGCTCCATTGATCGGTGTTCATATATTGCCAGGCCAGATAGTCAAGTAATTCCCGATGCGTCGGCGGACTGCCCTGCGTCCCCAGGTCTTCCACGGTCTCGGCAATACCGGTACCGAATAGCTGCTCCCAGACCCGGTTGACCATCGTCCGTGCGACGAGCGGATTCTGTCTGCTCGTCATCCACATCGCCATCCCAAGCCGGTTGGCCGGCGCACCCGCCGGCATACACCCGCTCAACACTGCCGGAACACCCGGCGTCACGACCGCACCCTTGACCAGCCAGTTCCCGCGCTCAAAGACATTCGATACCCGATGCATATCCTCCGGATTATCCATCATGATCGGCGTTGTAGGCACCCTCTCGGTCAACAGCCGCCAGAACTCCGCCTTTGCAGCCTCATAACCGGGATGCCCCTGACCGGGGAGCTGCCGCGTGAAACAGAACCAATCGAATACCATACCGCTTTTATCCGGCTTGTGCAGACTGGGATTAATATAGGTGACATAGAGATCATGGACGCCCTTTTCCATTTTCACGGGCACCGCCGCTATCTTCCAATCGCCAGCTGATTCTACCTTGGTTCCAGCAATGACTGGCCCTCGAACACTGTCCAGATGTATGGCCCATTCCCCGCCCGGCGCCTCCGTCCTCCACCGGAAGATCAGCCAGTCGTCAACCCCCTTCAGATCGACCGCCCGCAGCCGGGCCGATGCGTTATTCCGCAACACAAGCCATTTTGTATCCTCCAGCTCGCTATTCACAAACCGGTCGGCCGTGATCGAATTGATCGCCGGCTGCCAGGTCCTGAGCAGCTTCCGAACCGCCGCCGCCCGCTCCGCACCCTGCCCAGGCCCCTGCTCAACTCCACCCTGTCCACCGCCTTCCCGCTCCACCCAGTCCACGACCTCGTTCAGCTTCGCCTGATCGGAATCGGAATAGCTCCGCAGCAACGGATAATCCCCTTTCGAATTCTCATCGCGCGTGTCGTTGAAATAGGCCATGAAACGATAGTAGTCCTCGTGCCGGATGGGATCATAAGGATGGCTGTGACATTGTGTGCAGGCAAACGTCGTCCCCAGCAAGGCCTCCCAGGTCGTGTTTACGCGGTCGAGCACCGCGGCGGTACGGAATTCTTCATAATCGATCCCGCCTTCATCATTGGTCATCGTATTTCGATGAAAAGCCGTAGCAATATATTCATCGTCTGTCGGATGCGGCAGCAGGTCACCCGCCAGCTGCTCGGTCAGGAACCGGTCATACGGCATATCCTTGTTGAAAGCCCGGATCAGCCAGTCCCGATACCGCCAGATATTTCGCGATTCATCCCGCTCATACCCCTTCGTATCCGCATAACGGGCAAGGTCCAACCACATGGCCGCCCATTTCTCACCGAAATGCGGCGACGCCAGCAGCGTATCGACCAGGATTTCGTAAGCATGAGGATCTTTGCTCCCTAAGTACGCCTTTGCCACCGTATCGGAGGGATACAACCCGATGAGATCGAGGCTTACCCTCCGCAGCAGCACCGCCGGCGACGCTTCCGCTGCAGGCCGCAACCCCTCTTTCTTCAGCCGCTCCAGTACATACCCATCGATCGGCCCCCGCACCCAAGGATCGTTTACCGCAGGTGCCATCGGCGTTTCAACCGGCTTATACGCCCAATGCTCGCCCCACTGCGCCCCCT
>DATMLR010000204.1:0-6385 GCA_035570015.1 Puia sp. | reverse complement strand
AAGCGGAAGCGCTATAATTATCCCACATTAATCCATAGCCGCGACTGGACAGCAGCACCGGGATGGCCCCGGTCATATATTTGATCGCAAGGTCCTGCTTTCGCCCCTTATAGTCGATCGAACCGGAATCGAGCGGGTGACAGCCCAGCCCGAATAACCCCTCATCCACAGGCGAAAGGAACCGCGTCCCGCAGGTATACGTCGGCACCCCCACCACCGTCGCCGGCGCCATCGCTTTGCCCAACCTGCCATCCTCCGCCAGGATCACACTCCCACGGGGATCACTATACGCAATACCGCCCGTCGACCGGTCCACGCTGATCATTAGCCTGTCCGTGATGATCAGGATCTCATCGCCCTGCTCCCGAACGGTGAACGCTGGTTTCGACGGCGCCGCGGAAACGACCACCAACGACTGGTTCGGCCCAAAAACGTTCAGACTCGTATACCTCACCCGCACCACATCCGCAGTCAGGATATCGACCTCCATCAATCCATTGATCATCTGGAACCTCACACCCCCGGGCGCCGGCCCATATGACCGGACCTGGGCCGATGCGCAAAACAGGAAAGCACAAAAAGAAACAACCACCAACAGGTGCTTCATAACTTGTTTTCCCGAAGTTACGGTCTTTCGATCGTCAGACAAACCGCGCCATGCCCCGGAACCCGAACCACGACCCCTCCAGCCGTCGACGCCGACCATGCAGGCAAGGTCGCATAGTCCTCGGGGCCGCCTGCTACCCCCGGACCACCCGCTACTCCCTTCGGACCCTCCCCGTTCACAAAAACCCGGCGAGAGAATTCGCCGTTGTCATCGCCTCCCTCCAGGCTGTACCAGAAATACCGCTTTCCCGGCGCATATCCCTTTCCGTTGATTCGGACCGTTCGCGCCTCCGGCGACACATTCACCAGCGTCGCATTCACCTCCCCCGAAGACCAGGTCGATCCATAGGCCCGGATACTGCTGTCTCCCGATTCCGTGGCGACAAGCCGGTCCCCCTGCATCAAAAAGAGAAAATAGAGGTAATAGAACGAAGGCCGCGGGCTCCACTTCGCCACGCCCGGCTCATCACCCGCGCTGAACAATCCATGATCATTGCCGCCATCCCACGCATTCAGCATATCCCAGCGACAAGCGAGCCCATATTTATTGGTCAACGTCTCGCCGATAACGATATCCGCAAACAAACCACTGATATTCGACACCTGCTGCTTGCTCCCCGTGGCGAACATATTCCACTCATCCATCGCGATCGGCCTGATCGGCGCCCCAGCCGCAGCAAGCGACTTCATCACGAACTTCATCTGCGCCGCCGGCACCGTATCCGCATCACGCAGAACCTCCGCAGCGCTGATATTCTTTTGATAGGGAGTAAAATAATTGTGCACCACATAATAATCCGCCGCGCCATCCAGTTCCTTGAACATTTCCTGATTCCAGTTCCTCCGCGTCGGCGCATCCCATGGCATCGGCCCCGCTTCCGCCGTCACCGCACCAATATAAATAGTCACGCCCAGCTGCGCCGCTGCATGACGCATTGAGTCTGCAAAAACCTTAAAATGCTGTGCATACAACCGCCCCGTAAGGAATTCCGGCTGCCCGTCCTTATTTTGAGTCGTATCGATGCGGTACCCGAGTTCCCAATCCCCATAATTCTCATTTCCCACTTCCCAATACCGCGTGCGGCCATGATCATACCGCACCCAATCGGCCGCATAATGTGCCGCCGTCTCGACCGGATGCTGCCCAGTCCCATACCGCGCATACCCGTAGTTCACCGTGATTAACCCCTGATTTGCCGTCTGCCGCCGCAGCTCATAATAAGTGTCCAGCGAACCGCTGTGCGCGCCGGGAGGCCGCCCGTAAAAATAAAACGCATTTGCCTTTTTCCCACTCTTGTCTAAGACCACCTTCGGCACATCCGGCGGAAGGTCGCCCGGCGCCCGGTCCCACCAATATCCGTCACTGCCGCTCCCCGCCGGCCACCGGATGACATGCGGTTGCAGATCTCTGATATGCTTTATAAAGAAGGGCTCCGTGATCATCCCCGTCATCCACGTATTCGCATTTTGCCCGCAAGTAGAAGGCGGGATCTTCGTGATTACATCGGAAGCATCGATACTCACTGTCACCGCATCTTTACCACCAGGCACCACCCCCTCCCGACTGCCCGGAACGTCAAAGTTCTTGGCCTTCCAGTCATCCAGAAAGAACCCCATTGTCTGCGCTACCGGCGGGTCCTTTGGCGCCGCAGGCGCCATAAGCAAAAAGCCCTCGATTAATACAACCAACCAGATATTGTTTGCTGCCATTCCCTTTATTTACTGTCCACAGCCACACAGACAATGCTCCGTGCAGGACAGTATACAATAAGATTGTTGCCCGAACGTGGGGTGGAGCTGGCTGCAATCGTCGAATAGTTCAGCGGCCCGCCAATCGTCCCTGAAGGACCTACCCCATTGACAGATACCTTGGCCGAGAACTCACCGTTATCTGTCCCCCCCTGTAAGGTATAGAAGTAGAAATTGGCCCCCATTGGATAATGATTGACATTAAGGTCCACTACCTTGCTGACGGTCCCTTTATTTACGATCACGGATGCAATGTTATTACTACCCGCAAACGTCGATGAATACGCCACCAGGTCGGAATTCGCAGATGTCGAACTCACCAGCCTGTCCCCTATAAACCGCTGGAAAAAATACAGCGTATAGAAACAAGCCCTCGGGTTCCAGTTCGTTTCGTTTGGATCCGGGTCGCCGGTAGCCGCGGAATTGTAAAACATACCCTGATCGTTGCCCGTCGCCCATGAATTGGCCAGATCCCAACGTGAACCCTGCCCAAAATGATTCTTCATCAGCTCACCGACCGTCAACACTCCCGCCATACCGTTGACAAAAGATATCTGCTGCTGGCTTCCCTGAGAAGTGATATTGAATTCCGTCATCGCGATCGGCTTAAGAGTACTCCCGCCGGCGGGGATGTTCCCAGTCAGATAATTCATGTCGGTGTTCGGCATCGAAATGGCATCATCCAGGATTTGCGAGCCCGGAGAGTTCTGCTCGTAGGCTTCGTCCGGGTAATAATCATGGACAATATAGAAGTCGGGGCTGCTGCCCGCCGCTGCCAGAACGCCCTGATTCCAATTAGAGATCTCGTTGCCGCCCGCAACTGTAGTGGGCAGGAGGATCGCACCTATTTTTATCGTAAGCCCCATACTCTGCGCCGCATTCCGCATACTGTCGGCAAAGACCAGGAAATTGGTGCCGTACAGCATCCCCGTAATGGTAGGCGGTTGACTGTAGTGACTGAGCGAAGTGTCTACAACAAATCCGGTCTCCCAGTTCCCGTAGTCCTCATTCCCAATCTCCCAGAATTTGGTCCGCCCATTGTCGTAGCGAACCCACTCGGCCGCCAGATGGGCGGCCGCCGCCACCGGATTGGCGCTGAGGCCATACCGGGAGTAACCGAAATTTACGGTCAGCAAACCCACACTGTTCGTTTGCTGAAGCAGGCTATAATAATTGTCTATGGCCAGAGTCCAGGACTGCGTATTCTGGCCAAACCAGTAGTCGGCAGGACTGGAGCCACCGGTACCGTTCAATAGCGTATCCGGTACATCACCGGGTTGAGCATCGGTATTGAAAAAATACACATCGCTGATGCTGCCTGCCGGTCCCCTGATCACGTTGGGCGACAGATCCGTAATATACTGCATCAGCGCCGGCTGCGTGACGATCTGTCCCATCCACAAATTGGAGTTCCCCCCAAAAAGATATTTGGAAACCTTCGTCAGCACCACATCGGCATCCACCCAAACGGTGTCCGTCGGGGACGGGATAATGGCCGGGGAGGCAGTAGCATTTGGCACGGTAAATACCTTTGCCGCCCAGTCATCCAGGAAGAACCCCTGCGTGGCGGTCACTGCCGGGTCAACAGGGCTATATGTGGAGTCATAAGTGGAAGAGGTATTCCCATTCCCGTTATTTCCGCCGCCATTGTTGCCGGGGTTGCTTTTCTTACTACAACATAACCCGACCGCGATCAGAGATGTACACAAGATCAACCTTATCGTTTTCATAAGTCTTTATTTCACTTGTCTTGCGTTATTGTACCAGCATTAAATCGTCAAAATATAACTGTTCGGTAACGCTGTTGCTGTTCATAAAAAAGGCAACGGTATTCAGGAGCTGCGAATTGTTGGCCGCCCAATTCGTGGTGGATGTATTCCACAACAGCGTCGGGATCGGCACCTTGAAGTAGTTCCACATGGCAGGCAGAACGGTAAGCGCGTTGATCTCGTTAGCGCCGCTGTTGTTGAAGCCCTCATTGCCCCACTCGACATACAGCGTTTCCTTGGCAGAACCCCCATAGACCCAGAAAACCAAATAAGTATAGGTGGCCGAGTAAGCAAGGCCATCCGTAGCCGTCCCTCCCCCTTCCCTGAAGCCATCGATCTTCCAGCCGCCGCCGCTGAATTGCATATTGAACGATGAGGAAGCGGTCATCCCATAGGCAGTGCTTACTTGTGCATTATCCCAGGACCAGCTTCCCCAGCCGGGGGCAACCGCTCCACCCGTAAATACCGGATATGCCACATCCACGTTGACGAGCTCCTGTGTTCCTTTTGCCGAATCGGTGGTCCCGCCGGAGTTGTAGCCAAAGGTCAGTATCCCCCTGGTCACCGGCGTAGATGGGAAGGAGATCACCATGACAGTATCGCTTTGACTGACAATCGTGACAGGGCTTCCCCCGGCCACCGTGCCGTCAAACGTAATCCCGGTCACGGTCGCAAAACCGACGCCTTTCAGCGTCATCTGGAAGCCTCCCGTGGACGTAAAGTCATAGTCGGAATAGGAGGAAGCTGTCGGCGCCGGCGGCAAGATCGTGAATTTGTAGGCTACCTGGCCATGAGTGGTGACGACTTTCAGCGTGTCATTGGCCTGGGGCCCGTAATATGGCGTGAGCGAAGGTATCTGAACCAGGATGGAATTATCGGTGCTGTACGCCCGGTTGAAGTAAGCGGTGTATCCGTTGAAAGTGATCGATGTAGCGCTGCCCAGATTGGAGCCTTCGATCAGGTAGTAATTACCAAGCGCACCCGCGGTGGTCACCGAATCGAAACCGTAGGGTTGCGGCCCGCGCTGATTTACCGTAATGGTAGGCTGCCCGGCCGCATTGTAAGATGTGACGGTGTCATATGTAGTAGTCGTATCCGTCTTATAGTAGGTATGCACGGACGTAATGGTTGGCGCACCGCTGCCTGGAGTATATCCCAGATAATCGTACTTTTTACAGGAGGCGATCGCCAGTATCGCCAGGCCCAGCAAGACCCAACCAGCCAGGAACGATCTATTGAAATATTTACTTTTCATATGAGAAAGTGTTGTTGTTTATGATTTATTGAAAGTTGTATGGGACCGGCGCTGCCAGCAGCGCAGGATCCACGGTCGATTCCGACGAAGGTATCGGCAGCAGGAACTGGTTGCTAGAAGGGGTGATCTGAACCATTAGACGGGTATAATCCGTGTAGTTATTCGCAGCTGTACCCGGTCCGCTCGAACTACCGCGGTTCTGCGCCGAAATAATACTGATGGCCACCGTATGACTCTGATTATTGAACCCGTCGATGCGGCAGAGATCATACCAGTAATCCGCCTCGATCGCCATCTCCAGTCTCCTTTCATTTAGCAACTGCTGATACGTAAAGCTCGTCCACGCAGACAGCCCCGCCCGCTGGCGGACCATGTTCACATATTTCAGCGCCGTGGGATCGGAAGAAGTAGCGGTCAGCGGGATACCTGTACCGGCGCTCACACCAGAGGACTGGCCAAGGATCGCTTCGGCTTCGATCAGATATACATCGGCTAGCCTCAACAGATACGTGTTGTTCGAAGTAGCCTGCTTTGCCGCCAGACCGTTATTGTCTGACGGGTCGCCCACCACATATTTTTTCATTCCCGCATGCATCCCTTGCTCATCGATGCTGAGAGGCACCGCGTACCCGCCTGCCGCCTTTTGTAATTCAGGATAAAAATCCCCCGGCATCATGAGAACGCCGTGCCGGCGACCGTTGATATTGGGATAGATTGCCGTATCTCCGTCGGCCACAAAGGCGTCCTGCAGATCCCAGGTCGGCCCCAACTCACCATAACCGTCACCGGTTCCCGTGATGGTCGTATTCGCGGCGATAACGGACTGAAGCTGATTCCCGAACCCATAGCCTGCATTGGAGGTCCATTGCAAAGCGATCATGGATTCCGCGCAATTGTTGCCGGACAGCTCGAACATCGAAGTATAGGTGCCCGCAACGCCGTTGAGACCAACCAGGCCGAACTCCCCGCTGTTAATGGCCATTTCAGCAAAGTACCGCGCGCTGTC
>DATMLR010000203.1:0-4643 GCA_035570015.1 Puia sp. | reverse complement strand
CTATTCGCTCGGGTCGTTCCGTTATCCGCGGGGTGCCTATGTGATCCGGCCACTGATCCCCAATTTGCCGATCGTAAGCGCAGAGGCGGATGATAGCCGAAAGGTCGACGCACGATTCTATTTCGATACGGGTGCCGGGCTTTGTGCGCTCTTTTCGACGGATTTCGCCTCGGACAGCAGTCTGCTGGACCCGCGCAAAAAAACGTATTTGACCCAGGCCCAGGGTTTGGGGGGAAAGGCCACCATGCGGCTGACAACCATCAAGGAACTGAAGCTGGGCCCCTTCCGATTTCACCGGGTACCAGCCTATATTTTCGACGATGCCTATAATGTTACGTTCTATCCCAATCTCGGGGGGCTGATCGGCAATGATATCCTTCGCCGCTTCAATGTTATCCTGAACTACGATCGCCGGTATTTCTGTCTCACGCCCAATTCACATTACCACGATTTCTTCGATTATTCCTACTCGGGGCTGAGTATTTACTGGGAAAACGACGGGACGATCCGGATCGGAGACGTCATGGCGGGGTCGCCGGCCGAAAAGGCGGGTCTGAAGGTGGACGACATCCTGATCGCCATCGATACCAACTTCAGCAACAATATCCAGAGCTACAAGAACATGCTTCAGAACGCCGGGGAGAAGCTGAAGCTGATCGTCCGGCGGAATGGCGAGTTGTTGACGCTGGACCTTAAGGTAAAGACCATTGACTAAGTTTCGCTAACTTTGCACTCCCCCATCAACGGGGGATTGCTGTTATGACCATAAAATTTGAAAAGTTCGAGCTGGCGAATGGTCTCCGGGTCCTGGTGCATGAAGACCCGTCGACGCCGATGGCCATCGTCAATGTCCTCTATGATGTCGGTGCCCGGGATGAGGACCCCCATAGGACAGGTTTTGCGCATTTGTTCGAGCACCTGATGTTTGGCGGTTCGGTCAACATCGAAGACTTCGAAACACCGCTGCAACTCGCCGGCGGTGAGAACAACGCCTATACGACCAACGATTTCACCAATTATTATATCCAGCTGCCGGCGGAGAATATCGAGACGGCTTTCTGGCTGGAAAGCGACCGGATGCTGTCCCTGGCCTTCAGCGAGAAGAGCCTGGAGGTGCAACGCAAAGTGGTGATGGAAGAGTTCAAAGAGCACTACATCAACAAGCCATATGGCGATGCCTGGTTCAAGCTGCGCGAGCTGGTCTACCAGCACCATCCGTATCGCTGGATGACGATCGGCAGCGAGCTGCGCCATATAGAAGAGGCGAAACTGGAAGATGTCCGGAATTTCTTCTTTAAATATTATCGTCCGGTTAACGCGATCCTCGTTGTGGCCGGTAAGGTAACGACGCCACAGGTGCGGGCGCTGGCGGAGAAATGGTTTGGGGATATCCCTCCCGGTGAGAAGTATGTGCGGTCCCTCCCGCGTGAGCCGCGGCAGGAAGCGGCCCGGCGCCTTGAGATTCGGGCCGATGTCCCGTTGGATGCCCTTTACAAATGCTATCCGATGGCGGCCCGTACGGAGCAGGGTTATTATGTCGCCGAGCTGATCGCGGAGGTATTGGGCGGCGGGACTTCATCCCGGCTGCACCAGGTGCTGGTGAAGGAGAAGAAACTATTTAGTCAGATCGAATGTTACCAAACCGGTTCGGTCGATCCGGGTCTGGTGGTGGTGGAAGGCAAGCTGATCAAGGGGGTCAGAATGGAAGATGCCGACCGGGCGGTGGAAGAGGAGCTCGAGAAGATGCGGACGGCGCCGGTTACGCATAAGGAACTGACGAAGGTGAAGAACAAGACCGAGTCGGCGATCGTGTTTGAAGATATGAGTGTCATGAACCGCGCCAACAGTCTGGCCATTTACGAACTGCTGGGGGACGCGGATATGATGAATACAGAATTGGATAGATACCGGTCGGTGACGGCGGCGGAGATCCTTGCAACGAGTCGGGAGATATTCGACCTGCGGAACAGTAATACGTTATATTATTATGGGAGTACAAACAATTCATAAGCTAAACAGAAAGATAGCCCCGCCGGTGAAGGACGCCAGGGAATTCGAGCTCGAGCTCCCGCCCTATGTGAGGCATACCCTCAGTAACGGCGTGGAAGTATATGCGATCGATCTTGGTAAGGTCGATGCGATGATGGTGAGCTGGATCTTCGATGCGGGAAATTCATACGAGACCGGGAACGGAATAGCGGCGGCCGCGAATACGCTGCTGAAGAACGGTACGGTAACACGAAAGGCTTTCGATATCAGCGAACATTTCGATTACTATGGTGCCTATCTCAACCGCGCCTGTCATCACGAGACGGCGGAGCTGACGTTGCACTGTCTGAACCAGCATTTCGGGGAGCTCGTGCCTGTGGTGGCGGAATTGTTGTCGGAATCGACGTACCCGGAAGAAGAGCTGGCCATCTATAAGAAGAATGTACAGCAGCGGCTGCAGGTAAGCCTGAAGAAAAGTGATTTTGTGGCCGGCCGCCTGATCGACTCATACCTCTACGGCAGAGAACATCCGTATGGAAAGTACAATATGCCGGAGGACTATCAGGCGCTGAGGCGGGAAGACCTGGTAGAATTTTACCGTAGGCATTATCGGAACGGTACCTGCCGGATCATCGCCGCCGGCAAGCTGCCTGACGATCTGATCCCATTGCTCCAAAAATATATCGGTGTGCTGCCCTTCGGCAAACCCCCGGCAGACGCGGGAATACCGCAATTCCCGATCCGGCCCGCAGACCAGAAGCGATACCGGGTTACGAATGATCCTGACGGAGTGCAGGGGTCGATCCGGATCGCCCGAAATTTTCCTAACCGCCACCATCCCGATTTTCAGCGGGTTCAGGTGCTGAATAATGTGTTTGGGGGATTTTTTGGGTCGCGGCTGATGACCAATATCCGGGAGGACAAGGGGTATACCTATGGGATCTACAGTTATCTCGTCAACAACCGGCAGGAAAGCGCGCTGATGATCAGCACGGAGGCCGGCAAGGAGGTGTGCGAGCCGGCGATAGCGGAGGTCTATAAGGAGATGCAGGGACTGCGGGAGGAGCTGATCGATGATGAGGAGCTGCAAATGGCGCGTAATTTCGCGATTGGCACGGTGCTGGGTGATCTTGACGGGCCATTCCACGTGGCCAGCCGCTGGAAGAGCATTCTGCTGAATGGGTTGGATGAAAATTATTTCCGGGAAGGGATCCGGATCGTGAAGACGATCACGCCGGAGGAACTGCGCGAGCTGGCGGTGAAATGGCTCGACCCGGCGGAATTTTTCGAGTTGGTGGTCGTCTAGGAATCCCGTAAATTGTTGACAAAAGAAGAGCATGAATTTCGTGCTTCGTATTCTGATCACGGCAGTCGTCGCGTTTGCGCTGTCGGCCGTACTTCCCGGTATTCATTTCCAAAGTTTCTGGACAGCAGTCGTGCTGGCGCTGGTTCTGGCGGTCCTTAACTTCTTGTTGAAGCCGATCCTCATTATCCTTACGCTACCGATCACAATTCTTACCTTTGGTCTCTTCCTTTTTGTCATCAATGCCATTATTGTGCTGGTGGCGGGCGAATTCGTGAACGGGTTTAGGGTGGATGGGTTCGGGTGGGCTTTGCTGTTCAGTTTGCTCCTGACGCTGTTGACCTCGATCCTGTATAAGGATACGCGGCGGGAGGATGACCGCTCCGCACGATGACCGCCCGACAGGACGACCGCCCCGCGCGACGACTGCCGACACGATGACGAAAGGAGATAAGAAAGATCGTATGAACTTCGATAGAAAAGACTGCACCGACGAAGAGCTTGTTCGCTTATACAAAGGCGTTTTATTACCCCGGATGATCGAGGAGAAGATGTTGGTCCTGTTGCGGCAGGGTAAGATCAGCAAATGGTTTAGCGGGATCGGCCAGGAGGCCATTGCGGTAGGCGCAACCCTTGCGATGGGCATGGACGAATGGATATTGCCCCTGCATCGCAACCTCGGGGTCTTCACCAGCCGGGAGATGCCGCTCGCCAGGCTGTTCCAGCAGTGGCAGGGCAGCCCGGACGGCTATAGTAAGGGCCGGGAGCGGAGCTTTCACTTCGGGAGCCGGGACTATGCGATCTGCGGGATGATCTCACATCTGGGCCCGCAGCTGGGTGTTGCAGATGGAATTGCCCTGGCTGCCAGGCTTAGCAACAGCGGCAAGGCGACGCTCGTCTTTACCGGAGAGGGCGGTACGAGTGAAGGCGATTTTCATGAAGCGCTCAATGTGGCTTCGGTATGGGACCTGCCGGTTATCTTCCTGATCGAGAACAATGGGTATGCGCTGAGCACGCCGGTCGGCGAGCAATACCGCGGTGAGAGCCTGGTCCATAGGGCCGCCGCATATGGGATGGAAGGGGTCCGGATCGACGGCAATAATATCCTGACGGTCTATGATACGATCCGCGGGCTTAGACAATATTGTACAAAATATCACCGGCCCTACCTGGTGGAATGCATGACCTTTCGGATGCGGGGCCACGAAGAGGCCAGCGGGGTCAAATATGTGCCGAAGGAATTGATCGAAGACTGGGGAAAGAAAGACCCGGTGGTCAATTACGAAAACTGGCTGCGGGAATCTCAGGTGCTTGAGCCCGACGGGATCGCGACGATCCGGAAGGAGACCGC
>DATMLR010000202.1:0-4962 GCA_035570015.1 Puia sp. | reverse complement strand
TGAATGGCGGAAAAGGAAAAGGCCGCGCGAAGCGCGGCCTTTTGTCGAGCTTTTTTTATGTTTTAGAGCCCCGTTACTACGGTCGTTTCGGTGATGATCTTATTCACCTGGAACTGACGAACCACCTCATCGTTGCCCGTGCGGATGACGAAGGTCGGGTTGATATTCGCGTCGGTGTTCTGGAAATAGATGGTCTTAGCGAAGCGGGCGTCGCTATAGTGCTTCTGATAAACGACATCGCCATTATCATTCTTGATGATCAGCCAGAATTTCTGGCCGGAAAGGTTCTCGTAATCTACTTTGAAAACAAGGCTATTATCGCTAACGCCCTGGTAGGTAATGGAAACCTGGGCTTGGGTGATCGAGGGGGACTTTTTGCCTCCGCCGTTTGCTTTGCTGGTCAGGGGGCTGCCAAAGAGGAACAATACAGCGGTCAGGGCAACTGCGATTACTTTGAATGCGTGGTTTTTCGTGTTCGTGTTCATAATATACTTTTTTTATACTTTACAAAATTGGTTGACAAAACTTTTTACCGGCAGGCGAATCTGGAGGCGGAGCAAATCGGATAGGAAGACGGTACAAATGTATAACCTATCAAATCGGTGCACAAACCCGATTGGAACCGTTTTCATCATATCAAGCGTGGGAAAACAAGAATTAGTTTATTGATTACCAATTTTTTAAATTGCAATCGAGAATGATAACCAACCCTCAAATTAAAAATTTCTTATGAGAAAGATCTTACTGGTCGCGCTGGTGGTCCTTGCAGGCACGGCGACAGGTCATGCGCAGGAAAACCCTTTGTGGATGCGGTATCCCGCGATCTCTCCGGATGGTCAAACCATTCTGTTCAGCTACAAGGGGGATATCTATTCGGTCCCGGCGAAAGGAGGAACAGCGGTGCCGCTGACGATCAGTGAATCGTATGAGTTTGCACCGGTCTGGTCACATGACGGCCGGTGGATTGCGTTTGCATCTGACAGATATGGCAATTTTGATGTTTTTGTGATGCCGGCGACGGGCGGGGAGGCGAAGAGGCTGACTTATTATGGAGGCCATGAGATACCGAGCAGCTTCACGGCGGATGACAAGAAAATATTGTTCACGGCAAACCGGCAGGACCTGGTGACCAATGTGCAATTTCCGATAGAGATCATTTCGGAACTGTACAGTGTGCCGGTGACCGGCGGCCGGGTCGCCCAGGTATTGCCGGTGCCGGCGCTGGAGGCAACGGTGAACACCGCGGGGGACAAGTTGATCTATGAGGACCGGAAGGGGTATGAAAGCGACTGGCGGAAGCATCACACGTCCTCCGTGGCCCGTGATATCTGGTTGTATGATCTGCATACGGGAAAATATCAGCAGCTAACGACGTTCAAGGGCGAAGACCGGAATCCGGTGATAGCAGCCAATGAACAGGACTATTATTATCTCAGCGAGCAGGACGGAACGATGAACGTATATAAAAGTTCGCTTACGGCGCCGGACAAATCTATGGAGCTGACGCATTATACCCGCAACCCGGTGCGGTTCCTGACAATGGCGAAAGACAATACGCTGTGTTATGGGTACGACGGGGAGATCTATACTCAAAAGCCGGGTGGGGATGCGCAGAAGGTGAACATTCGGATCGCGGAAGATGGGCGAACCACACTTGATAAGGTATTGCCGGTGAATGGCGGTGCGACCGAAATGAAACTAAGTCCGAATGGAAAGGAGATCGCATTTGTCTTCCGGGGCGAGATATTTGTCACTTCGGTTGACGGAGGTATCACGAAACGGATCACGAATACGCCGTGGCAGGAACGGAGTATAAACTGGAGCCCGGATGGGCGGACCCTGGTGTATGCGGCGGAGAAGGAAAAGAACTGGAATATCTATACGGCGAGCATTATACGGAAGGAGGAGCCTTATTTCTATGCCAGTACGGTATTGAAGGAGGATGAGGTAGTTGGTACCTCAGCCGAGGAGTTTCAGCCCGCCTTTTCGCCGGATGGCAAAGAGGTAGCTTACCTGGAGGACCGGACGACGCTGAAAGTGATCAATCTGTCAACGAAAAAGACCAGGGTTATTCTTCCTGCGGATAAGAATTATTCCTATTCAGATGGGGACCAATATTATGAGTGGTCACCGGACGGAAAGTGGTTCCTGGTGCAGTTCGGGCAGGCGGAGCGGGTGCAATCACCGGAGGTCGGCCTCGTGGCCGCGGACGGGAAGTCGGCGGTGATCAATCTGACACTGAGCGGTTATGACGACTATACGCCCAAGTGGGCCATGGGTGGCAAGATGATGATCTGGGGCTCCACGCGCGAGGGTGCGCGGGAGCAGGGGGGAAGTTCGATCACGGCGGATGTATATGGGATGTTCTTTTCGAAGGATGCGTTCGATCGCTTCAAATTGACCAAAGAGGAACTGGCACTGGTCAAGGAGTCGGACACGGCCAAACAGAAAAAGGATTCAGGGATGAAGGAGATCGTAATCGACTGGGATCATTTGACGGACCGGAAGCAGCGATTGACCATGCATACGTCGGACGCGGCGGACTGGCTGTTGTCGAAAGACGGTGAGAAGCTGTACTATTTGACCCGATTCGAGAAGGGATACGATCTGTGGGTAACGGAACCGCGGGAGAAGGAGACGAAAATGTTTGCCAGGCTGGGGGTGCAGAATGCGCAGATGGAGCTATCGAAGGATGGGAAATACATTTTTGTGCTGGCGGAGGGGAAGATCAGCAAAATAGATGCGGAAAGCGGCAAGGTCGAACCGGTGGGGATCAGTGGGGAGATGGTGCTGAACGATGCGGGCGAGAAGGCCTATATTTTCGATCATGCGTGGAGACAGATCAAGGAGAAGTTCTATGTCGTCAATCTAAACGGGGTCGATTGGGATTATTATTACAAAGACTATCAGAAGTTCTTGCCCTATATCAATAATGACTATGATTTCGCGGAAATGATGAGCGAGATGCTAGGCGAGTTGAATGTAAGCCATACGGGGATGCGTTATGGTGGCCCGCCACAGGCCATGGCTGACAGGACGGCTTCGCTGGGCATCTATTATGATTGGAGATATACCGGGCAGGGGTTGAGGATCGCGGAGGTGATGGCTGACGGTCCATTGGACAGGCGTGCGGAGAAGATCCATCCGGGGGTGATCCTCGAGAAGATAGACGGGGAGGCGATCACGGATACTGTAGACCATTACAAATATCTCAACCGGAAGGCGGGCAAGTTGGTCCTGTTGTCGTTGTATGATCCGGTCACGGGTACGCGGTGGGAGGAGACGATCAAGCCGATCAGTCTTGGTGAGGAGAGGCAGCTGCAATACAAGCGATGGGTCGAGATGCGGCGCAAGGAGACGGATTCTTTGTCAGGTGGCCGGATCGGGTATATCCATGTGCGGGCGATGGATGATGAGAGTATGCGAACTGTCTTCGAGGAAGCGTTGGGGCGGAATCTCGGCAAGGATGCGATCATCGTGGATACGCGGTTCAATGGCGGCGGGAATATCCATGAGCAGCTGTCGGATTTCCTAAACGGGAAAAAATACTTCGATATCATTCCACATGGACAGTATGTAGGATCGGAGCCTGCAGACAAGTGGGTGAAGTCGTCGATCGTGCTGATCGGGGAATCCAATTATTCGGATGCGCACTTGTTTCCGGCGGCGTATAAACTAAAGAATGTCGGCAAAACGCTGGGGATGCCGGTACCGGGTACGGGGACGTTTGTGTGGTGGGAGCGGCAGATCGATCCGCAGCTGGTATATGGCAACCCGATGGGGGGATGGAGGGCGCCGGATGGGTATTTCGAAGAGGGGCATCAGCTGGAGCCGGATATATTGGTGCGGAATGAGCCGGAAGTCGTGTCGATGGGCCGGGACCAGCAGATCGAGGCAGCGGTGAAGGAGTTAATGAAGAAGAATTAGGACGTTCGCGTGGTGTTTGGCGAATCAGGAAGCAGCGAGTTCGCGGGCGCCGTTGATGGTTTGGCCCCAGTTCTCCATCATGCGGATTAGTTCGTCGAGGTGGACGGGTTTGCTGAGGAAGTCATTCATTCCTTCTGTGAGGCAGTCGTCGCGGTCTTTGCGGGTAGTGTTGGCCGTCATGGCGATGATGACGGGTTGTTTGCCGTGCCCGCGGCGGATATGGCGGGTGGCTTCGAGGCCGTCCATCTCGGGCATTTGGATATCCATAAAAATGAGGTCGAAGGGTTCCTTTTGCAGCTGGTCGAGGACTTCTTTACCGTTCTCGGCAACGCCGCAGGAGTACCCCATTTTGTCCAGGATCATGACGGCGAGCTGGCGATTAATGGGGTTGTCTTCTGCAAGTAGGATGCGGAGCGGGTATTTCTCAGCCAGGCGGGGCAGAGCATCGGCGGTGGGCGGGGTAGCTTTTTGCGGGGCGGGTTTGGCGAGGATGGTGAAGCTGAAGCGGGAGCCTTTTGAGGGCTCGCTGCTAACGCGGATTCGGCCATTCAGAAGGTGGACCAGCCGGTCGGAGAGGATGAGGCCCAGGCCGGTGCCGCCGAAGGGGCGGGTGGCGGGGTCGGGGCGGGCGAAGAATTGCTTCAGCTCATCGAGGGATTCGGGGTCGATACCGCTGCCCGTGTCGCTTACTTCGAAGCCAAGGCCGATCTGTTCGCCTTTTGTTTGGATAGAGCCGGCGTCGGCATGGGCGATACGAATCTTGATCTCTCCCTCCTGCGTGAATTTGACGGCATTTCCGACGAGATTGATAAGGATCTGGCGAAGGCGTCCTTTGTCGGTGACGACGCGGTTGGGCACGTCGGGCGATCCTTCATAGTGCAGTTGGATGCCGGCTTTTGAGGTGCGGCTGATGAACATTTCGATCACTTCTTCCACCAGGCTGCGGAGGTCGGTCACTTTTTCGTCGAGGGTTATTTTCCCGGTCTCGATGGCGGTGAAGTCGAGAATATTGTTGATAACGGTGAGGAGGGTATC
>DATMLR010000201.1:0-4721 GCA_035570015.1 Puia sp. | reverse complement strand
GGTAACATATTTCCTCGTCGACATCAGCACATTCAGAAATAATTGCGAGATAGCGGCCCACTTCCCCCCGTTGGCTTTGATCCTGATCACCTCAAATCCGCTCCCTTCAAAAAGATACTTCAATCCATATTTGGAGACTCTGAAAAAATCGTATGGCTCTTCATGAAGTTCCCAGCTGAAAGGGACTGTGAAGATGGCGTATCCCCCAGGCCTGAGCACCCGAAAAGCCTCCGCCACCATGCCCCGATGATCGGCAACGTGCTCGAGCGTCTGGGTGGAAAACACGGTGTCGAATTCACTATCCTGGAAGCACAGGTCATTGGCGGGGCATAAATAATCGACCACGTTATCGCTGCTTTGAATGATATCGCAGCCGGTATATCGGCTGACCTTATCTCTGAAAAGAACCTCGTACGGCTTGTTGCCACAGCCGATATCGAGTATGTTGCCACGGGCATATTCGGCAATGGCATCCCGGATATCATTGACGATAAAATAAGTCCCGATATAATGCTGGTTGGCGACCCGGATGTCCTCATAGGTCAGCCTTTGCAATCCATTATTCCTGTCTGCGTCGGTTCGTTGAATATCCATAATCTGCTTTTCAGTGTTATGACTCGTCATCTAACTGTACAGCCAGCCGTTATACATCCTGCCTTCCCTGACCCGACGGGCGTAAATCCCCGGAAAGAACTTTTGCAGGAGCAGCCGGTAAAGAAAAGTGAATGGATGCCGTTTGATTCTGCCGATAAAGTAATTCTGCACGATCGGAAAAGACAGCAGATCCCGGTATTTTTCCTCAAAATATTCCTCGATCTCGTTTTGCTTTCGGATATCCCGGTTCAGTGAATTCATCATGGAACGATGATGGACCCTATAGCTGAACAAGGTTTCATCTATGTAGTGAAACTTATATCCGCTAAAAGCGATCCTGAGCCAAAGATCCCAGTCTTCATAGCCCATTATCTTCATATTCTCATAGTAGCCAACCTTCTCGATTGCCGACTTTCGGATTACCGCGCACGCGTCGATAAAATTGCCCAGCATCAGCTTTTGCAGGTTAAACGGTCCCGGTTTTAATACCCCCGTTCTTTCGCCGAACAATTCCGCGTTACCATAGACCACCCCTAACCGCTCATCGCTTTCCATCGCAGCCACCCCTTTACGGACATAATCAGGGTATATCTTATTGTCCGCATCAAGCGGCAAGACATATTTGCCGGATGCTGCCCGGATGCCGGTATTACGGGCGGCGCCAAGCCCTTGATTTTCCTGGAATATGACATGCCATCCTTCGTCCGCAAGGTCCCGCAGATACCTATTCGTAAATTCATCGGCTGAGCCGTCATTGATGATAATTACTTCAGTCCCGCCCTTGTCGGGCGCTTCAAGGCCGTCCAGGGCATCCTTCAGATACACTCCCTGGTTATAACAGGGAATAACGATAGAAAGCATCGGCGTCGGATGTTGGTTGTTCATTTATGCAATCAGATTATCAGGTTTAACTTGCGGGCATCCCCCCAAAATCGCATGGGCTCATAGTCCGGATAAGGATAATAACCGAGGTTCAGAGCGATGTCTCCTTGCACTGAACTTAAATAATTCTCAATAAATTGCTTTATACTAACGGGCTTACCGCTGCAAACATTTATTATTCCGGTTATCTCCGGCTGTAAGGCGACCTTGATAAGATAATCCGCGACCTCTTCCACCGGCAAAAAATCGCGTACCTGCTCGCCGCCGCTCATGTTGAACACCTTGTCGCCGTTCTGCAGCGCCCGTTCCAGCTGCGGCACCAGCGAGCCCGGATTTTGTCCCTTACCATAGAGATAGAAAAGCCTGACCCATTTCAGGGTAAATGAGTGTTCTAATTGAAGTTCCAGCAGGAATTTTCGCAGATCATCCTTCGCTTTGGCATAAGGGTTGCCGGGAAATGACGGCATGTCTTCCCTGAGACATCCCTCTTGCATCCCGTATTCCAGGCAGGTGCCTGCTACCGTCAAATCTCCGAGCCCGTGCCGCACCAGATTTCCCAGGAAAGCCGCATGCCGCGGAAAATTGATCTCCAGGTGAAAACCCGACCTGTAATGAGGCAGCCCTTCCCAGGCAAGGTGGATCATAACATCAGGCTCCCCAAAAACGCGAAAGTAGTCCTTTTCCGGGTCAAGATCTGCCAAATCAAAAGGAACATAGCTGACCTGGTCGAACCAGGAGAACTGCCGTGCCTTGTCTTCCCGGGACGAAGTTGCCGTTACCCGGCATCCCCTGGCCAGGAGCTGTTCAACGACATAACGGCCGATAAAGCCTGTTGCACCGGTTACCAGTATCTTATTCATAAGTGCCTCAGATCACTTGCAAATTAGGAATAGGGATCACGAACCTTCCACCCCACCCCCGGATATAATCCAGCTGAGCGACGATCTCCGCTTTCAGGTTCCATGGAAGGATGATGACGTAGTCCGGCCGCTGCTGCCGCAACACCGCCTCCGCAACGACGGGGATATGGCTGGCCGGCAGCCATTTGCCCTGTTTGTGAGGATTGGCGTCCGCAACGAACTCAACCAGGTCGTTTTTGATCCCGCAGTAATTCAGCAGGGTATTTCCTTTGGCCGCCGCGCCGTAGGCCGCCACTCTTTTGCCCTCCTGTTTTTGACGGATCAGGAAATGGGTCAGTTCCAGCTTGACGTTTAAGGCCTTCTGCTGAAAATGGTCATAATAACCCAGGCTGGTCATTCCGGCCGCCGCCTCTTTTTTCAGCAGAGCGCCGACCCCGGGCGAGACCGCCGTGGCGTGATGCTCGCGATGCCGGGCATAGATCCGAAGAGAACCGCCATGGGTCGGGATCTCCTCAACGTCGAATAGGGTCAGTCCTTGTGACTCAAAGATGCGTTGAACGGTATGGAAGGAGAGATAGGAAAAATGCTCGTGATAGATCGTATCGAACTGGTTGTTATCTACCAGCTGCATCAGATGGGGGAATTCCATCGTAATAATGCCCTCCGCCTTCAGGATCACCTTCATCCCGGCGACGAAGTCGACGATATCGGGTACGTGCGCCAGAACATTATTACCCAATAAGAGGTCAGCCTTCCTGCCCTGAGCGGCCAGTTGCCTCGCCAGCCGAACGCCAAAAAAGTCCGTCACGGTCTCGATCCCCTTTTCAATAGCCACCTGCGCCGTGTTCACGGTCGGTTCGATACCCAGTACCGGAATACCCTGCCGCAGGAAGTATTGCAACAGGTAGCCGTCGTTGGAAGCGATCTCCATAACCAGCGACTCCCGGTTAAAGCCGAACCTTTCCATCATATATTTGGTATACCGGCGGGAATGTTCCAGCCAACTGGTAGAGAAAGACGAGAAATAGAGGTATTCGCTGTTGAAGATCGCATCCGATTTTTTGTATTCATCGATCTGGACCAGGAAACAGTTGGAACAGGTGAATACCTTCAGCGGATAGAATAGTTCCGGCTCGTTCAGTTGCCCGGTGGCCAGGAAGGAATTTGAGGCCGGGGAATTCACCAGGTCGATAAAAACATCGGTCAGCTCCTGCTTGCAAAATCTGCATTGCATATTTCAATCCCTTTGAATTTTAAATTCCTTTGAATTGGTCAGTCAAAAATGGGTGCGAGGCATCCCTTTCCGATACTACGGTCGCAGGTAGAGGCCAGGCAATCCGCAGTTCCGGATCGTTATATCGTAATCCGCCTTCCGCCGCCGGAGTATAATACTCCGAATGCAGGTAGATCAATTCCGCGTTCTCGCCGAGCACCTGGAAGCCATGTGCGAAACCTTCGGCGAAATAGAGCATCCTATTATTTTCCGCGGATAGCTCCACGCCGAAACTCTGCAAAAAAGTAGCCGAGCCCTTTCGGAGGTCGATGATCACATCGTATACACTGCCGGCAATGCACCTGACCAGCTTGATCTCGCGAAAGGGGGGTCGCTGATAATGCAGCCCGCGTATTGCGCCTTTTTCACTGGTAAAAGAATGGTTCATCTGAACCCACTCCTTTGTATGCCCGATGGCGGCAAATTCTGATTTGCAATAGAACCTCGCAAACCACCCTCTCTCGTCGCGGTGCGGCGTAAGCCCGATGACATAGCTTCCTTCCAGTCCTGTAGGGGTGAACGTCATAGCGAAAGATAGGTGTTGATTTGCTGAAAAGTAAAATTCCCCTGCTGGTCCCTGGGCTGCCGGTACCACTCCAGCGTCCATTGAATAGCGGTCCTGGCATCCAGTTTCGGTGTCCAGCCCAGCTCCCGGCCCGCCCGGCTAATATCCAGTTTCAACAGTCCGGCCTCATGCGGAGCTCCGGCTGAAGAAATATCTTTCCAGGCGCCGCAGCCCCACAGGGCTATGGCCTCCTCTACGAGTTCTTTTACCGTCAGGTGGCCTTCAGGCCGCGGCCCGAAATTATATGCCCGTCCGTAGATAGCAGGCTGTTCAGCCAGCAGCCCTCCCAGCCGCAAATAGCCGGCGATGGATTCCAGCACGTGCTGCCACGGACGAACGGAGGCCGGATTACGGACTTCGATAGCCACACCCGCCGCCAGCGAGCGAACGATATCCGGAATGATCCGGTCACTGCTCCAATCTCCGCCGCCGATCACATTACCCGCACGTGCGCTTGCGACGGCCTTCCCGTGAGCCGCTACAGCCAGCGGATTGAAAAAGCTATGGCGGAAGGAGGACACTACCAGTTCGGCACAGGCCTTGCTGG
>DATMLR010000200.1:0-6324 GCA_035570015.1 Puia sp. | reverse complement strand
GCGCAAACAACCTAAAGCCCGTACCACAAAAAGCAAGAGCCGTCAGGATAACTTCTATGCCGTCGAAGCCAAAGCCAAACAACGCATCGAAGACCAGCAGGTCGAGCTCCAGGTGAAGATGAGCCGGCTCGGCGGCAAGGTGGTCGAGATGAAGAAGGTCTATAAGGCATTCGGCGACCTGGCCATCCTCAAAGGCTTCGACTATACCTTTAAGAAAGGGGAACGCGTCGGGGTCATCGGAAAAAATGGCGTCGGCAAAACCACCTTCATCAATCTCTTGCAGGGCCTCGAATCCACCGACAGCGGCAAGATCAACATCGGTGAGACCGTAATCTTCGGCAACTACTCCCAGCAAGGCCTGACGATAAAAGAAGACCTGCGGGTCATCGAATTTGTCAAGAATATCGCCGAACATTTTCCGCTGGCTGCCGGAGGCTCCCTGAGCGCCGCCCAATTCCTAAACCTATTCCTTTTTCCTCCCGAACAACAATACACCTATATCTCCCGGCTGAGCGGTGGGGAAAAGCGCAGACTTCACCTGCTTACCATCCTCTTTCGCAATCCCAATTTTCTCGTCCTCGACGAACCCACAAACGACCTCGATCTCCCTACCCTCGCCGTGCTGGAGAATTTCCTGAACGATTACCAGGGCTGCCTGACCATCGTCTCCCACGACCGCTACTTCATGGACCGGCTTGTCGACCACCTGCTCGTCCTCGAAGGTGATGGTGTCATCCGCGACTTCCCCGGCAACTATTCCCAATACCGCGATTGGCTGAAAGGCAATAACGCCGAAGACGCATTCCCGAATGAAGAGCCTGTATCCACCCCAAAAACCACCGCCCCCGCAAAATCCACCGGCGATAAACGGCAGCTGTCTTATAAAGAAAAAAGAGAATTTGAAATACTTGAACAAGACATCCACCGGCTCACCATGGAAAAACAGCACATCACCGACCAACTGAATGGCGGAAATGCACCTTTCGACGAACTACAACGCCTTTCCATCCGGATCGGCGAGATCAGCCAACTCCTCGACGATAAGGAACTTCGCTGGCTCGAGCTTAGCGAACTGACCCAGGGGTAGATCACCCAAACCGCTCATCCAATACGATCCCACCCACATGCCAATTCCCGTATATTTGGCACATGAGAAAATTTCTTTTGCTCCTGTCCCTGTTCGGAGCCACTGCCGCACAGGCCCAAAAGGTTCCCGACCCCCGGCTATTTGCCAAGTCGATAACTGCCGACGACCTGAAAAAACATCTCTACATCGTGGCCAGTGCGGACTTTGAAGGCCGGGAGACCGCCACCGAAGGCCAACACAAAGCAGCTGCCTACATCGAGAACCATTTTAAGTCCATCGGCCTCCTGCCGGGTAACGGTGACAACTACCAACTCCCCTACCCCGTCTACCAGGACTCGCTGATCAGCGCCTCGCTTTCTGTCAACGACCAACCCTTCACACTCAACCAGGATTTCTTTACCCCCGTCGCCTCAAACAATATTATCAGCTTGCTGGGCAGCGAGGTTATCTTCGCCGGCTATGGGATCAGCGATTCCACCCATGACGATTACAAAGATCTGAACGTCCGCGGCCGAATAGTCGTGGTATTGGGCGGGAATCCCCCCGGGACCCCTGCGCCCACCGGCCGGCGCTTCCGCGGACCTTCCAAAGCGGATATCGCCCAACGGAATGGTGCAGCCGCCGTCCTGACCCTTCAGCCGGCCGGGAACCGACCTCCGCAACTGACCGCAGCCAAAGGAAATATGACGATCAGTGGGTACAAAAGGACAAACTCCATCGATAACTTCTATATTACCGATAAAGTTGCCCAGGCCATCTTTGGGGACGACTACTCCAAAATCCAATCCGGAACCCCGACCAACAAAGTCTATACCGCCAATATCAAAATGGAACTTCAGAAGACCACGGCCCAACTCCAGGCCAGCGATGTCCTCGGATTCCTGCCCGGCACCGATTTGAAAGATCAGATCATCGTTATCTCCGCCCACATGGACCATCTCGGCAAACGTGGCGGTGAGATCTACTACGGCGCGGACGACGATGGGTCGGGTACGGTTAGCATCCTCGAGATCGCCAGCGCCTTCGCCAAAGCCAAAGCCGCCGGGAAGGGCCCTCGCCGCAGCATCCTATTCCTCGCCAATTCCGGCGAAGAAGAAGGTCTTTGGGGTTCGCAATATTATACCGATCATCCTACCTACGCTCTCGATAAGACCGACGTCGATCTGAATATCGATATGATCGGCCGCATCGACCCAAACCGAAAGCAAGGCGATTCCATGAACTATGTGTACGTCGTCGGCAGCGACAAACTGTCCACGGACCTCAAGCCCATCAGCGAAGGGATGAACCAGAAATATTCAAAGCTCGAATTGGATTATAAGTTCGATGATCCCACTGATCCGGAACGCATCTACTACCGCAGCGACCATTTCAATTTCGCCAGGAAAGGCGTGCCGATCATTTTCTATTTCGATGGCATCCATGCCGATTATCATAAGCCATCCGATACGCCGGACAAGATCAACTATGATCTGTTGGAAAAAAGGGCCCGCTTTGTCTTCTACACCGCCTGGGAGATGGCCGACCGCAATGACATGCTGAAACGGGACATCGCCTTGCCGGCGATGAGCCGCTAGCGTCTTCTAGCGTTTAGCAGATAGGTCCATCCCCGCAGAAATTCGCATTTTGCGAACTTTTCGGCGATCCAAATAGCCCAATCGAGTACTGGCCGAGCGTTTGCGAGTTCGCATTTTGCGAACTATTTGATCAACCTGAAACACCATCGGAACAGCTTCCCCTGGAAATCGAACGGAGTGGTGGCCTTGGTAATATCCTTTACCGAGGCCGCCATTATCCTATCCCCCTCCAACACAAACTTTCGGTAGTTCGTACTAAAAAACAAAACACCCCCCGGAGCCATCGCCCGCAGCGCCTTATTGATCAGTTCCGCATGATCCCGCTGAATATCCAGAAAATCTTTCATCCGCTTACTGTTGCTAAAGGTCGGCGGGTCCATCACCACCAGATCGTACCACCCTGCCGGCGCCTCGTCCAACCATTGCAGCACATCCGCATGTATAAATCGACGTGAAGCGCCCGCGAACCCGTTCAACGCCATATTCGCCTCCGCCCAGCCCAGATAGGTCTTCGACAGATCGACCGAATCCACCGACGATGCGCCGCCCGCCGCCGCATACACGGAGAACGATCCGGTATAACAGAATAAGTTCAGCACCCGGCGCGATGACGCCTCCTCCCGCACCATACCCCGCGTGATCCGATGATCGAGGAATAAACCCGTATCCAGATAGTCCGTCAGGTTCACGCGGAAAGAAAGCCCCGCCTCCCGTACGAGAAAGAACTCCTGGCCGCTGCCTAGTTTCTCATACTGATCCAGCCGCCCCGCCTTCCTTCGCCGCTCACGAAAATAGATCTGCTCATCCGGCACCTCCAAAATACCACTGATCACCGGCACACAACTCTCCAACCACGCCGCATGGTCCTCCTCACTCATCCCATGACGGCGCTGATACTCGGCCAGGTAAACGTTGTCTTCATAGAGCTCGATACAAAAAGGAAATTCGGGCAGATCATGATCATAGATGCGATAGCAGGTCACCCCCTGCCGCTTCGCCAGTTTAGCCACATGACGCCATACCTTCTGCAGCCGGTTCCGGAACATCACTAGCTTCTCCTCACTCATACGACAGGACATTTTGAGTTTGCCGCAAATACCGGAAGGCCATCGCCGACACCACGCACAAGCCGCCAACCACCCACCACAAGACCGCGAACCCCGCCCGCTGTGCAATCGCGGCGCCGCCCGTCGGCCCGATCACCTGCGCCGTCGACCAAGCGATCGTATACAATCCCGCATAACGCCCCCGATTAGACCCGGACGTCCGCGAGATCCAGAACGAATTGAGAAATGACATCGCAAACATCTCCCCCACCGTGCTCACGACCATACAGAAATAGGCGACCGGAACCCCCAGCGGCAGTACGTCCAGCAGCAGGTAGGACAACCCGATCGCGAGCACCCCGAAGAAGACATAGTAGAGATTATCCCGCCTGCCTTCCAGTTTGAAGACCAGTACCATCTCCACCACCGAAATAATCAACCCGTTTATCGTAAGCAATAGCCCGATCATGTATTCAGGCATCCCTAACTCCCGTTTGTAAAACAACGGCAGCGTAGAGAACAGTTGAAAAAAGCAGCTCGCAAACAATACCGTGCATACAATGAACTGAAGATAAATCCGATCCCGGTAGGGTGACGCTACGGCTTTATTCGGCGCCTCCTTCGCGTGATGAACGGCCTTTGTCGTCTCCGGATGCAGAAAGACCCGTAACAACAACGCCGCCGCCAAATTGGTACCGCCGTCGACCCAGAACAATAAATGATAATTGATCGAAGCGAGAATGCCGCCGATAGCCCCACCTGCCGCCCAGCCCAGGTTGATGGCCAACCGGTTGAGCGAATACGACCGCGTCCTGTTCTCTTCTTTGCTATACGTGGCGATCGCCGTCGAATTGGCCGGCCGGAAAGCATCATTAACCAAACTCAGCAGGAACGTGCAGATACAGATCAAAGGATAACTCCTGACCTGGCCCAGAACCATAAAAGCAACACCGCCGGCGCACAGCGCAGCCAATTGTACCCGATGAAAACCCCAGCGGTCCGTCAGCCGCCCCCCGAGGAAGCCGCCGCAAATAGCGCCCAGCCCCCAGATACCCATGACCAGCCCCGCCTGCGCAATGCTATACCCCATCGCCGGCGACGTCAGATAGATGGTCATAAATGGAACGACCATTGTCCCGCTTCGGTTCACGAGCATAACCGTGCTCAACAACCAAGTAGCACGGGACAAACCACTATACGCTTGCTTGTAAAGGGAAAAGACGGGGCCCAACATGCCCCTAAAGATACGGACTGCTAAAGCCCGCCGAAAACTTTCTTGAGCAGGTCATCTGCCTGTCCCATCGGATTCGCCCGGATACTTTTCTCTTCTGCGGCTACATAATAAAATACGCCATCCAACGCCTTTGACGTGGTGTATGCAGGCAGATCGGCATTGACCTTGCTGTGAAATGGGATCTTGTTATACGCGTCGACCACCGTTTTCCACGAATTGGTCGCGCCCACCTTATCAAGGGAATTCTTGATCACCGGCAGAAAGGCAGCCGTCAATTGCGGCGTAGTCGACTTCCGCAGATATGCCGTGGCAGCCGTGTCCGGACCTCTGAGAATCGCGATCCCATCAGAAACGCTCATCCCCTTGATCGCGTTCAGAAAGATCGGTGCCGCCGACTTGGCCGCATCCTCCGCCGCCCGGTTTATATCCAAAATAGCCTTATCTACCTGCGGGCCAAATCCGGCGCTCCGTAAAGCTTTTTCCATCTTGACCGCCTCCGGAGGTAACAAGATCTTTACTGCCGCATCCTTGAAAAACCCATCGACCGCAGACAATTTGTCCGTGGCCGTTTGCGTGCCTTTTGCAAGCGCGTCCTTAAGCCCGGACGCTATATCATCGGAGCTGAGCCCCTTGCCCAATTGCGCATGAACCAAACCGACGGACATGAAAAATACGAGCGGGACGGCGAGAAGTCGCTTCATAAAGGATATTATTAGTTTTAAAGATATAACAATAAAAGTACCTGAAATTTAGTTAAAAATAAACCTATTTTTGCGTTTCAAAATACTTTCAATGAACGTCTTTAAAACAGTTTTAGTCTTTGCCTGCTCCCTGCCTGTGGCGATTTCTGCTGCGGCACAAACTGCTACCCATTCGACCAGTCCGGCCCACAAGTCCACGACGTCCACCAGCGCCGCACCGGTTACCCTGAAGAACGAGAACGACTCTATCAGCTACGCCATCGGTGTCAGCCTCGCTAATTTCTATAAACAACAGAACATCTCCAACATCAACACCGTCATCCTCGTCAAGGCGGTCAAAGATGTCGAAGCAAGCAAGCCCATCCTCAGCGAACAGCAATGTCAGAGTACGCTGATGGCCTATGTTCAGAAACAGCAGTCTGAAAAAGCCCTCGGCAACAAAAAGCTCGGTCAGGACTTCCTCGAAGCCAATTCCAAAAAGCCCGGTGTTGTCACCCTCCCCAGCGGCTTGCAATACCAGATCCTCAAGGAAGGCGCCGGCCCCAAACCCAAGCTAACCGATATGGTCAGGGTTCACTATCATGGCACCCTGATCGACGGCCACGTCTTCGATAGCTCCGTCGACCGCGGCCAGCCCATCGAACTCAACGTCAATGGTGTTATTCCGGGCTGGACCGAA
>DATMLR010000199.1:0-12071 GCA_035570015.1 Puia sp. | reverse complement strand
CCGGAAGGAGACCGCTCACTATATCGAATCGGAACTGACCGGGCTGCTCGACACCGAGACGATCCTCCCCGACACAGACGAGGAACTCGCGGATGTGTATGCGCCGGCCCCTTTTGTGCGCGCTGTGCCCGATGAACCGGGGCCCGGTGTCCCGGAGAAAAGACTGATCGATGCGATCAAGGAAGGACTGGATCAGGCGATGGATCATTTTGATAACCTCGTCCTGATGGGGCAGGACATCGCTGAGTACGGCGGGGCTTTCAAAATGACAGAAGGGTTGATGGAAAAATATGGAAAACACCGGGTCCGGAATACCCCCTTGTGTGAAAGCGCGATCGTAGGCTGTGCGCTGGGATTGAGCATCGAAGGGTATAAGAGCGTAGTGGAAATGCAATTTGCGGATTTTGTGACGGCAGGGTTCAACCAGATTGTCAATAACCTGGCGAAGATCCATTATCGCTGGGGGCAGCCGGCGGACACTGTGATCCGGATGCCGACGGGCGCGGGTGTTGGAGCGGGGCCGTTCCATTCGCAAAGTAATGAAGCCTGGTTTGTACATACACCGGGCTTGAAAGTCGTATACCCGTCCAACCCGTTCGATGCCAAAGGATTGCTGATTGCTGCGATCCATGATCCCAACCCGGTCATGTACTTCGAACACAAAGCCTTGTATCGTAGCATCAGCGGCCCGGTGCCCCAGGAGTATTATGAGCTGCCCATTGGTAAGGCCCGGCTGGTCCGGGAAGGCGAAGATCTCTCCATTATTACTTATGGCGCCGGGGTCCATTGGGCTCTCGAATATGCGGAGGCACACCCGGAATTATCGCTGGATATCCTTGATCTGCGTACCCTGCTGCCGCTGGACTATATGGCGATCCGGGATTCTGTCAGCCGGACGGGAAAGGCGTTGGTTTTGCATGAGGATACGCTGACAGGCGGGATCGGCGGGGAGGTTGCCGCATGGATCGCCGAACATTGCTTCCATTTGCTGGATGCGCCCGTCTCCCGTTGCGCTTCGCTCGACACGCCGGTGCCGTTCAATATCCAGCTGGAAGATAATTTTCTTGCAAAATCGAGGCTGGATGAACTGGTAAGCCGTTTGATAGCGTATTAGGGGCGCTCGGTGAATATTGCGCGCTCGGCGAATCCCAGCGTTCGGAGAAAACCACGCGCTCGGCGAATCCCGGGGGGCGTTCGGATCAATTTATGCACCTTTCATGCACAATTCTTGACTTTCGATCTTGCGCAACTTAACTTAGATATCTAATAGGATAAGGTTTAATGGTTATGGAACCTGATTAGAGCAGACCTCCCGGCCGGGAGGTTTTTTATTTGTTCAGGGCCCCAGGTTTCCGGTCCCCCGGGCTACCTCTCGATCGCGATAAATTCTAATTATGGCGAATTCGCCGCAATTAAAAAACTCGCGAATTTTGCATACCCGCCCGAACCTTTTGTCGTCTGCACCTTTACTCGTTCGGACCTTTAGTCGCCCGAATTTTTTCTCGCCTTCCCGGTTACCCACCTTCCCGGTTACCCACCTTCCCGGTTACCCACCCTCCCAATTACTCGCCCGCCCCCTTCTCCCCAATAAACCACTGTTCCTTATTCTTAAATAATACATTGAACGTGGTAAACGAACCGTAAATGCGGGTAATGTATTGTTGAAGATTGACCTTTTCTTCCTCGCTTAAGCTTTTATGACCATTGATCTGCTGCTCCAGCACGCGCAGCCGGTCCCGGGCCATCACGATCTTGTGAAAGAAGACATCGATCGGGACCTCCTTTGGTTTGATCGTTTTGTCGCCGGCCTGTAAGATGAGCGTTCCGCCTCTCCATTTGTCACCGATGGGAACGATCTCGGAGATCCCGTTCCAGAGGCGCAGGATTTTGAGGAGCGCCTTTTCGGTTTCGGAATGCGTTTCGATTTCTTCGGTGACGTTTTCCGGGATGATCTCATCAAGATGCGTATCGTTCTTGTCGATCTCTTTGATCCCATGGTGGATAAAAGAGATATGGTAGGTTGCATATCTTACGCCTACAATGACTCCGGGACCATATTGGGTATGCTGGAGACGGGTCCCGATACCTAAGGTTAGTTGATCCATATCGATGGGGGTTTGCGTTCTCTTATCTATCCTTCCGGTCTTTCTGATATTCGGTAAAGGCCAGTTTGGTGTATTCCATCAGGTCGTAGTCGGTTGCTCGTACGCAAAAGGTATACGAGGGCCGGTATTTCATCATGAAGCTATCCAGCTCGTCGCCCTGGAGATGGGTCACCCTCAGTACCATAGATGGGTTAAACCGGTGGTCAATGTATTTATCCTGTTCGTCTTCCTCCAGGCGGCGCTGGAAAGCCAGCAATCGTCTTGTCCGGTCGAACTGGAAATAGCGGATGATCTGGTCGACATCAAAGCCGGCGCCCATGCCCAGGCCTGAACTGCCGCTGTTCAACGTAAAGGGGTTTGGCTTCTTAAAATTAAAATACTTTTCGTAGTCCTTCCGGTTCTGAAGGGAGTCTCCACGATAGTCGCGCGGCATAACACTCACCTCCTTCAGTTCGGTGGGGTCAACATGCAGCGCAATGTCAAAATTATTCAGGGTATTAATGTCCTTTACGGGATATCTGACGGTGGCCCGGCCCAGATAGGAGAAATAAATGGAGTCGTCCGGCGGGACATTGATCTCGTAGCTGCCGGTGGAGTCGGTCATGGTACCCCGCCCGGAACTACTGATGACGCTGACCCGGTCCAGAGGTCTGGTCCGGTACATATTAAATACCTTTCCCCGCACGGTGACCTGACCCCAGACATGACCTCCGGCAGCGATGGACAACGACAAAAAGATAAGCAGCAATAGCCGGCGCGTAAAGAAAGACAAGTACGTTGTTTTGTGTGATATTACTACCAAAACCGGATATTATTGCCTGGTACTGAGCATTTTTAACGAGGATTTAAAAGAAACCGGGCCCGCCCCTTCACGATTCGCTTACGCGATTCACCGCCTCCTCGATCACTCGGGGAAAATGGGTGTGCTCGAGGGATTGGACCTTTCGGGCGAGCGTTTCAGGCGTGTCCTCCGGTTCAACGGACACTTTTGCGTGAAAAATGACCTGCCCATGGTCGTAGAGCTCGTCAACATAATGGATGCTGATCCCGCTTTCCTTTTCGCCGGCTGCGATCACCGCTTCATGGACATGATGGCCGTACATCCCTTTGCCACCATATTTGGGGAGCAGGGCCGGATGGATATTGACGATCCGATGTCGATAAGCCTGGATGAGTTTGGCGGGGATCTTCCACAGAAAACCCGCCAGCACGATGAAGTCAATGCCCCGGGCCTGAAGCTCAGGTACATAGGCGGACCCGCGGAAGAATTCTTCCTTTTCGATCAACAGGATCGGGATGCCGGCTGCGGAGGCGATGTTCAATACGCCGGCATGGGGGTTATTGCAAACGATCAGCTGGACGGATATCGATGCATGCCCCTGGAAATATCGGATGATCCGGTCGGCGTTGGAACCCGCTCCGGAGGAAAAGATCGCGAGTCTATTCATAGGGGCCAAAACTACGGTAGGCCGAACGAATCGGGCCTGAATTTTTCGATTCCGGGACGATGAAAATCCTATGACAGAAGGTCAGCGCGATTTGTCGCAAATCGCTGAAACCCACGCCCAATAAGGAGAAAATTTTTTTTTCCATGTTGATAGATTGTTAAAATCCTGACTTATTTTTGCAACCAATTCATGTACAGAGAGTGAGAATTTTCCACATCTATACAACTTATTGTATATATGATTAACCTAAGACCAACAGTCAAATCGTTGCGAACAGTCAAAAAGCTAATATCCAGTCTTCTTCTCCCCGCTCTGTTTCTGCTTAGTAATAATAAGGTATTCGGTCAGGATGGTAAGGCGTTGTTTCAGACAAACTGCGCACAATGCCATAACCCGGTAAGGGTTGTAACCGGTCCCGCCTTGCAAGGGGTAACTTCCCGGGTACCGGATTCGAATTTGTTGCATGCATGGATCAAGAACAATCAGGCAGTCCTGGCGTCAGGTAACAAGTATTTCAACAACTTGTTCAATCAGTACAACAAGACGGCGATGAACTTGTTCCCCACCCTGCAGGATAAGGACATCGATGCGATCCTGAACTATGTGGAGACGTATAAGGCGCCGGCCACGACGGTCGACGGTACACCGAACGCTCCGCAGAACGAAAGCGACAACACCCTCCTCTACGGAATCCTGACCCTCATCCTGGCGATCATCATGTTCGTCCTGCTGCAGGTCAATGCCAGCCTGAGAAAACTCTCCGATGACAAGGAAGGTATTCCCACCCATGAGGCAGTGCCTTTCTACCGCAATAAAGTCTATATCGCCCTTGCCGTCCTGGTCGTCTTCCTCATCGGCGGTTATTATTTATCGGAAGGCGCGATCGGCCTGGGCCGCCAGCAGGGATATCAACCGGTCCAACCTATCTTCTACTCGCACCGCATACACGCGGGGATCAACCAGATCAGCTGTCTGTATTGCCACAGCAATGCGCTGGTCAGCAAGCACGCAACGGTCCCACCGCTGAACGTCTGTATGAACTGTCACGCCGCCATCAATGAATATCGCCCCGAGAGTCCAAAGCTGTATCGTGAGGATGGTACCGAAGTCGACGGAACCGCGGAGATCCAGAAATTATACAGTTATGTCGGTTATGACCCTAAGACGAGCACCTACCACTCGGAGGATGCCAAACCGGTCGAATGGATAAAGATCCACAACCTTCCCGACCACGTCTTCTTTAGCCACGCCCAGCACACCGCAGCCGGTAAAGTGCAATGTCAGACCTGCCATGGTCCAATCCAGACAATGGATGAGGTTCATCAATTTGCGCCATTGAGCATGGGCTGGTGTGTCAATTGCCACCGTACTACAAAGGTCGACTTCCCGGATTCGACCGGATCGAACGGCAACAAGTTCTACAGCATTTATGAGCATTTCCAGCAGGATCTGAAGAATCATGATAAAGACAGCATAACTGTCAAGGACATTGGCGGCACCGAATGCCAGAAATGCCACTATTAATCCCCTCCTTCCGCGTGGCGGAGACGCAGCGTGGCGGGCCGCATAACAGAGTCGCCGCGTGGCGCAAACAAAAAGATTTAACATCTCAGATATGAGCGACAAAAAACACTGGCAGAGTTTCGGAGAGCGTAGTAACAGTGATGCTTATCGGAAGGAAGCAGAAAATGAATTTCAGGAAAGTTTACCGCTGGAAGGACTGGATGGGAAAGGATTGTTCGACGCCAAACATCCCCGCAGGGATTTTCTGAAATACCTGGGCTTCAGCACGGCTGCCGCCACGCTGGCCGCGAGCTGCGAGATGCCCGTCCGGCATGTTGTCCCATATCTCAATAAGCCCGAGAATATGGTCCCCGGCGTGGCCGATTACTATGCCACCACCTATACGAACGGCGGGGATATCGTCTCCCTGATCGCGAAGGTCCGCGACGGCCGGCCGATCAAGCTGGAGGGGAATGCCTTATCTTCTCTGACGGGTGGCGGAACCTCCGCCCGGGTACAGGCTGCAGTGCTCGATCTGTACGATACAGGGCGGCTTCGTTACCCGATGCAGATCGCAGACGGCAAGCCGCAGGAAGTGACGACATTCGAAGCGTTTGACAAAATGGTGTCCGACGCGCTGACGGCAGGAACAGGACCGCTTGTCCTGCTGACCGGAACGTTGACCTCCCCTACCACCAATGAGATCATCACGCGATTCCTGGCCAGATTTCCCGGCAGCAAACATCTCCAGTATGACGCCGACTCGTATAGCGGATTATTGCTTGGTGCGGAAGCATCTTACGGCAAAAGGACGATCCCGGCCTATCATTTCGACAAAGCCGATGTGATCGTAAGCCTGGGTGCGGATTTCCTCGGAACCTGGCTGACGCCGGTGGAATACGCGCGTCAATATGTCCAGAACCGGCGGATCGATGAAAAGAATCCCCGGATGAGCAGACATTACCAATTCGAAAGCATCGTAACGCTGACGGGCGGCAATGCCGACTTCCGGTACACGCACAAACCCTCCGAGACCGGCGCCGTGGCGCTGGCCTTGCTGGCCGAGCTGGGCGGTTCCGTCACTGCTCCCGCACTTCCTGATTCGGTGAAGGCCGGAGTAAAAAAAGCCGCTAAGGAGCTGATGGATAACAAGGGTAAGGCGCTTGTGGTCAGCGGTAGCAACAATAAGCACGTCCAGGTCATCGTCAATGCGATCAACGAAGCGATCGGCGCTACCGGCGTTACCGTCGACTGGACATCCCCGGTGCAGATACGTCAGGGTATCGACAGCGATTTCACCGCACTGGTGGCCGACATGAACGACGGGAAGGTCGGGTCGCTCCTGATCTATGGTGTTAACCCGATGTTTACTTATTATGATGCGGAGAAGTTCAGGAGCGGGCTGGGGAAAGTCAAAACCGCGGTTTCCTTCAATGACCGGCTAGATGAAACGACCGAACTGTGCAAGTTCGTCCTGCCTGCGCCGCATTTCCTGGAAAGCTGGGGTGACGCGGAGCCCCGGCCGGGATATTATAGCTTCCTCCAACCGACCATTGCCCCGCTGTTCAAGACAAGGCCTTTTGAAGATTCCCTCCTGAAATGGAGCGGGGGCACGACGAATTACCAAACTTATTTTTCACAATACTGGACAAAGAAGCTGGGGAGTGTGGAAGCCTACGAGAAGGCGCTGCAGGACGGGGTGATCGAACCGGCTGCGGGTGCGGGAACTGCCGCCGCCGGCGCAGCCTTCAACGGGTCTAAAGTCGCAGAAGCCGCCACAGAGCTGGCAGCCCTGGCCGGTGTCAAATCCGCTGCCCCATTCGAAGTGGTGCTCTATCAGAGTGTTTGTATGGGCGTCGGTAATCAGGGCAACAATCCCTGGCTGCTGGAGCTGCCCGATCCCATATCTAAAGCCGACTGGGACAACTATGCGGTGATCTCGCCAAAGGCGGCCAAGGATATTTTCCATCTCGATCTGGGTGATCGCCGGCAAGCGGACGCATTCGAGGTAGTCCCCGACCGGAACGTGATCAACATCACCATCGGGAATAAACAAATGGAGCTGCCCGCGCTTATTCTGCCCGGTACGCATAATGAGGTCATCGGGATCGCGGTCGGTTATGGCCATCAAAGCGCCAACCCCGACAATACGGCCAATTATATCGGCCAGGCTGCGGTGGGGGCGGGGAAAAATGCGTTCCCGCTGATGACCTACAATGGTGCGACGGTAGACTGGTTTGCGACAGGCGCCAATTTCAGCGATACAAAGAAGACGTATAAAGTAGCCCAGATGCAGACCCATACGACCTATGAAGGCCGTACGGAAGTCGTGAAAGAGCTGACGCTCGATGAGTTTAAAAAAGAGCCGAATGCCATTCTTGAGGATCGGGAAAAGGAACTAAAGCCTTATGGTGGATTGGAGAATTATGAGACACAGGGCACCCTGTATCCCACCTATGATAAGCCTGGGATCAAATGGGGCATGTCGATCGACCTGAATACCTGTATCGGCTGCGCCGCATGCGTCGTCGCCTGTCATGCTGAAAACAACGTACCGGTAGTCGGAAAGGATGAAGTATTGCGATATCACGATATGCATTGGATCCGGATCGACCGCTATTATTCGGCGGCCAATCCGCACAACCTGGACAACCCGGACGACGTCCAGGTGATCTTCCAGCCGATGCTCTGCCAGCATTGCGACAACGCGCCATGCGAGAATGTATGTCCGGTCAACGCGACCAACCACAGCACGGAAGGGATGAATCAGATGGCCTACAACCGGTGTATCGGGACCCGCTATTGCGCCAACAACTGTCCGTTCAAGATCCGCCGGTTCAATTGGGCCGACTTTACCGGCGCGGACAGCTTCCCAAACAACCAGGACCAGACGACGGTAGGCAAGCTGGATCCGGTGGTCTTCCAGTGGAATGATGACCTGACCCGGATGGTGCTCAACCCGGATGTGGTCGTCCGCAGCCGCGGGGTCATGGAGAAGTGCTCCTGGTGCGTTCAGCGGCTCCAGGAAGGCAAGCTCAAGGCTAAGCGCGAGAACCGGGTGCTCCGCGACTCTGACGCAAATACCGCCTGCGCCCAGGCCTGCCCCACAAACGCGATCGTGTTCGGGAACGCCGGCGCCGCAGATAGTGCAATCAGCAAGCTTCGCGTAGATAATGCGCAGCGTATTTTCTATGCCCTTGAAGAGCTGCACGTGCTGCCGAACCTGAACTATCTGGCGAAGGTCCGTCATACGGAAGCCGTTTGGGGTCCCAATAACACCGATTCGGAGGAAACTAGACCTGAATCGCACAGCTAACGAATAAAAATAATAGCTAAAAGCGCAACATACTATGGCATTATTAATGTACGAATCACAGGTTAGGCCCGCGCTGATAGAGGGGCAGAAAGATTACCACCAGGTGACGGAGGATCTTGTCCGTCCCATTGAGGCCGCGCCGACCAGGGCGTGGTGGATCGGGTTCTTGGTGTCTGTGGCCTGTCTTCTTTTCGGCATTTACTCGGTCACCATGCAGGTGATCTATGGGGTTGGCCAGTGGAACCTCCATCGAACCGTAGGCTGGGGCTGGGATATCACCAACTTCGTCTGGTGGGTCGGTATCGGTCACGCGGGAACGTTGATCTCCGCGATCCTTTTGCTGTTTCGTCAGGGCTGGCGTACCGGGGTTAACCGGGCGGCGGAAGCCATGACCATCTTCGCGGTGATGTGCGCCGGGCAGTTCCCGATCTGGCACATGGGCCGGGTCTGGTTAGCCTTCTTTATCATGCCCTACCCCAATTCGCGGGGTTCGCTCTGGCCGAATTTTAACTCTCCGCTGCTGTGGGACGTATTCGCCATCTCGACGTATTTCACCGTATCGGTACTGTTCTGGTATACCGGTCTGCTTCCTGACCTGGCTACAGTCCGGGACAGGGCCAAACTGAAGTGGCGGAAGTTTTTCTATGGCGTGGTGTCATTCGGCTGGTCCGGCTCCGCCAAGCACTGGCAGCGTCATGAGGCCCTGGCCCTCGTACTGGCCGGGTTAAGCACTCCGCTGGTGCTCTCCGTCCACACGATCGTGTCCTTCGACTTCGCGACGTCGGTGATCCCCGGCTGGCACACGACGATCTTCCCGCCTTATTTCGTGGCCGGCGCCATCTTCTCGGGATTTGCGATGGTGCAGACCCTGTTGCTGGTCAGCAGAAAAGTGCTAAACCTGAAAGAATATATCACGCTCGAGCATATTGAAGTCATGAACAAAGTGATCGTCCTTACGGGATCGATCGTCGGCATTGCGTATCTGACGGAACTTTTTGTTGCCTGGTATAGCATGAATAAATTCGAGAACTGGGCCTTTTTTCAGAACCGGGTCAACGTCTTCAGTCCCTATGGCTGGGCCTATTACCTGATGATGGGCTGTAACGTGCTGTCGCCACAGATCTTCTGGTTCCGGAAGATGCGCCGGAATATCACGGTTACGTTCTTCATGTCGATCATCGTGAATATCGGGATGTGGTTCGAACGGTTTGTGATCATTGTCCTGTCGATTTACCGGGATTATATACCCAGCAGCTGGGCTACGTATTACCGGCCTTCGATCTGGGAGGTGGGGTTCTATATCGGGACGTTCGGCCTGTTCTTTACCTGTTATTTCCTGTTCTCGAAATTCTTCCCGGTGATCGCGATCGCCGAGATCAAGCATATCCTGAAGAGATCGGGTACTGTATATAAGGAGAAGATGGGCAAGGAAGAACAGGAGACGCCGGAAGAATTCGCAGCAGAATACCTTCATACCGGACACTAGGTTTTTTTAAAAGATTATTAGTATGTCAGTAAAGAAATTTGTTGTCGGCATTTTTACAGATGAGCAAGTGCTGTTCCCGGCCATAAAGAAAGTGCGTTCCGCCGGGTATAAGATCTATGATGTCTTTACGCCCATGCCGATACATGGCCTCGATCAGGCGATGGGGCTGCGGGAGACAAGCCTGCATACGGCCGGCTTTATTTATGGGATTACCGGGACGGCGACGGCCGTCGGCGGTATCGGTTGGATCTTCAACAGCGACTGGCCGATCAATTTTGGCGGCAAATCGCATTTCGATCTGCCGGCCTGGATACCCATCGTGTTCGAGCTGACGGTATTGTTCTCCGCCGTCGGCATGACGTTGACCTTCTGTTACCTCTGCCAGATGGCGCCGTTTGTGCGGAAGCACGTTTTCAACCCGCGGTCCTCAGATGATCAGTTTACGATGGTGATCGAATTGACGGATAAGACAAATGAGGCCGCGGTGATCGATTTTCTGAAGAGTGTAGGGGCGACCGGGATCAACACCCAACAGGCCGAGACCGGCTGGTGGCTGGGCCGTTATGATAAAGACAAAACCCCATTCGAACAAAAAGGACACGCATTAGTATGAAGAAAATATATATCTCATCGTTGATCCTGTTTGCAGTGACGCTGGCCGTAAGCTGCAGTGACGTACAGCGGAATCCCGGAAGGATCTATATGCCGGATATGGCCTATAGCCGGGCTTATGAGACTTATGCCACTACGGAAGAGATGAAGGCGGACCTGTTGAAGAGAGGCATTCATTTCAGCAATACGCCGGTGCCGGGCACGATCAAACGGGGGGAACTGCTGCCCTTCCTGATCGCGAAGGATTCGGCGGCGGGGGATACCAGTAATTATCACGCGTCCCGCGCGGTCAAGAATCCCCTGACCTCGATGGATACGGTGGAGGCCGAGCGGTTGTACCTCGTGAATTGCGCGATCTGTCATGGACCGAAGCTGGATGGCAACGGCCCGCTGTATAAGGGAGGCGATGGCCCATTCCCGGCGGCGCCCGCAAACTTTATCTCTGGGAAGCCCGAATACCTGGCCATGCCGGAAGGGATGATGTTCTACTCGGCCACCTATGGAAAAAACAAGATGGGGAGCTATGCTTCCCAGCTGAATACGGAGCAGCGCTGGATGGTGATCGCCTATATCAAATCGAAGCAGGCGGCGGCCAAGCCGGCGGCGGCAAACCCGGCTGCGGCAAACCCGGCTGCGGCAAACCCGGCTGCGGCACCCCCCAGCCCGGCGGCAAGCGGCGGGGGTTCGGATTCGACGGGCGCAAAAAAATAAAGGATTTCAGAACACACTAAAACATTCCGAATGTCATCCATATCTCACATTAAGGAACATTTTCAAACGCCCACGCGATACAAGCAGTGGTCTCTCGGGCTGATGACCGTGGGCGTGCTTTCGCTGATCATCGGATTTATCGTGTATGGCGGCGGCAACAATCCAAGCGGCACCCGCTTCTGGGCCGCGCTCCTGCAGAACAGCGTATACTTCCTGCTGATCGTGAATGCCGCTTTGTTCTTTTTTGCCGCGCATACCTTGGCATGGGCAGGCTGGGTGATGGCTTTTCGCAGACTGACCGAGGCCATCTCCGCTTGTGTAATACCCCTGGGGATCATCTGCTTTGTAATCCTGATGTGCCTGGTCTGGGGCGGTCATTCTGCGCTTTATGAGTGGGTGGACAAGGATGCGGTCGCAAAGGACGCCATCCTCAAAGCAAAGTCCGGTTTCCTGAGTCCTTCGTTCTTCACGATCTATACCATCCTGACCATCGGGTTGTGGAATTTGTTGGGCATTAAGCTGCGTAAGCTGTCCCGGGCGATCGACGATACCAAGCTGACCATCGAAGAGGGAAAGCGGTATATTTTTACAAATACGGTATGGGCAGCGATCTATATCGTCTGGTTTGCGCTGACAGTGATGTCCGTCGTTCCCTGGCTTTGGCTGATGAGCCTCGACGCACACTGGTTTTCCACGATGTACAGCTGGTACACGTTTGCCAGCACCTGGGTATCGGGCATCGCGCTGATGACGATCTTTATCATCTATCTGAAAAATCAGGGATACCTGGAATATACGACGGAGGAGCACTTGCACGATATGGCGAAGTATCAGTTTGCGTTCTCGATCTTCTGGACCTATCTTTGGTTCGATCAGTTCATGCTCATCTG
>DATMLR010000198.1:0-14392 GCA_035570015.1 Puia sp. | reverse complement strand
CTGGATAGCCGCCTTCGATAATGAAGGATATCGGACAAAAGACTTCTGCTAATTCCCACCATCGCCGCCAGCTCGGATTTTTTCAGGTTATTCTGTCTCATGAGCGATAGGAGGAATTCGACGGGATCGGCGTCCGAAAGCGGGCGTTGTTCCTCATCCCATCGTTTGATAAGCAGCTTCAGCAAGTCAACGGTATCCAGTTCGATCCTGGTCTTTAGCTTAATCTTCATTAAGCCCGCGAGATCGTCACAATATGCTTTATATTGATTTTGCGAATTGATCACCGTATATGACAACGACTCCATGATACAAATATCGGGATCACTTCGATAGCGCCACAATATCCTTTACTTCGAGGATCGGCTTGGGCGCACCCTTACCTGCCGCATTGATCATGGCGAGCCCAACTTCCCGGATCGTGCAGACCCCCCCGGGAAAAAGTGCGCGGCTGATCGGGTAAAGCCAGCCGATATATTTGTAATAGGGATTGACGTTGCGCTGCCCGGTCGTCGGTTTCATAAAACCCGGCCGGAACATATAGACTCGTTTGAACAGTTGGATCAGCGCATTTTCCGTGGCGCCCTTGACGCGGGCCCAGGCCATCCGCCCTTTTTCGTCGGTACCGGCGCCCGTGACATAACAAAAGGCCGCGTCTGCGTTTTGCCGGGCGAACGCCTGCGCGAAATTCAGCGTGAGGTCATAGGTGACGTGCTTGTATACCTCATTCTTCATGCCGACGGACGACACCCCCAAACAAAAAAAGCAGGCATTGTACCCCGCCAGTTGCGGTTCGATCGGCGCCAGGTTGAAAAAATCGGAATGGATGATCTCCCGCAGTTTGGGGTGCGATCGCCCGAGGGGCCGGCGGTTGATGACCAGGATCTTTTCTACATCCGGGTGATCGAGGCACGCAAGCAGCACGCCTTCTCCGACCATGCCGGTAGAGCCCGTAAGGATGACGCTGAGTTTCATCCGGGAAAGTTACATGATTTCCAGTCGCAATTCGTGCGCGCCGCTCATCCAAACCTTGTTCCCCAGGTCCACCAACTTTTGCCGGTCTGCGTCTACGACCCGGGCGAAGATATTGCAGGCGTCCAGACCTTTCCCTTCACCGTAGTAGATGCCCAGACAGTTGGCCGTTTTTGACCGGATAGGTTTCATGGGGCCAAGGACAACTTCACCCGGCTCGGTATAGACCGACGCGTTTTCCTGGATGATATCCAGCGGCGGGACGTCGTCGATCCAGATCTCCCGGCCCGAAACCCTCGCATGCACGAAGGTCCGGACGAACGGAAGCGATCGGGCGAAGGCAGCGGAGGTGACGGGCGCTGCGTCCCGATAGAATTCGAAACGGATCTCCTGATGGTCGGGGGTGATGAGTTTGAAGCCGGTCATAATATTCGCTTTAGGATTTTAGCGACCTTTTTCGCGATCTCAATATTACCCCTATCCGAAGGATGCAGCCCGTCGAATGTCATGCCAACCGCGGCTTCCGGATAGGGATACTCATCCGTAGCGGGATTGAATGGGATAGTCGTATAGGCCGGATAAGGATAGTCGCGGTAAGCGCCGGTTTGCGGGTCCTTAAGATGCTTATAATGGACCAGCCGCGGGATCTCGAGCCGCCTGTCATGATAGAGATCGATGTAGCGCAGGTTTTCAAGGTGGGCAATATTTATAACAGCATTCGCAACGGCTTCGAGTGTCTGCCCCTCCTTTGGTTTGTAAGAACCCCAGGCGTTGTTCTTATAATTGTCGATGTAAACGAAGTCGGCGCGTGGCATTGGCGTGATCAGTACAATGGGTGCGGCGGAGTTGAGGCTACGCAGTTTATTTATAAGGATGCGAAAACTGCCGTAGATCGTGCTATCACCCGTCTCACGCTGGTAGTCATTCCAGCTGCCGATAGGGACGCCATGCCACCAGTCGTTGGTGCCGAGGAAAACCGTATAAATGTCCCCGACCGGAATATTCAGTGAGTCGATCATCCGGGCAAAGCGCTGGATCGTCCAGCCGTTTCGGCCCTGATTGTTGTAATGGAGATAAGGGAGCTTTTCGGTTACATCGGTCAGGTACCCTTTGTGGACGCGGCTCTTCGTTTCGTCCGGATGATCGTTCAGATAGGTGATGCTATCGCCGACCGCGACCCAGTTCAGCGGCCGGTGGCTGAAACCGGTCAGGATGAGCAAAAGGATGGGTAGGGGGATGACCTTTTTCATACCGGGTAATTTACTACAATTGGTGAAAATGTCTCAATTAACCCCAGATATGTCGCATTCGCCCCCCGTGAAGGCGATTTGCCTTGCTTAAATTGGCCGGGTAAATTCTTTCTATGTATAGGTTAATACTTTCACTGTTCATCATTCTGCCCATCCTGAGCCCCGCTCAGCCGGCCGGTGCCTGGCAGCTCGACAAAATGCCTGTTGACCTGGAGACCCAACTGGCCCTGAGCGCTCTTCCATCGAATCTTCGCGCCGGGGCGACAGTCTATCTGCTGGACCCGGCCAAAGGCCTATACATGGCCCGCCAGGGTTCCAACGGTTTCGTCTGTTTCGTCTCCCGAACGGAATGGGAATGGGGGGAATTCCGGAAGGATCTTTTTGCGCCGATGGGTTTTGACCCTGAAGGCGCCCGGACGACTTTTGTCGGCTATCGGGACGTCGCGGCCATGCGGGCGTCCGGGAAGTACACGCCTCAGCAGATCAAAGACAGTGCGATATCGCGGGTCCGGCGGGGAATATACAAAGCGCCTGCCCGATCAGGGGTCTGCTATATGCTCGCGCCCATCATGCGGGTATATACGGGGATGCCGGGGAATCAAAATGTGATGACGATGAGTATGCCGCATTATATGTTTTATGCGCAGAACATAAAGGACGCGGACATCGGGACCGACCCTAATTCTCCGACGGGGCCGTGGCTGGTGAATCCCGGTAATTATGTTCTGGGCCAGGGGAAGGGACCCTTTGGCTACATCATCGTGCCGGCCCGCGAAGAGCTAGCCAATAAAATCGTGCAGTCCAACAAAGATCTTCTGCAGCGCCTGGCCGCCTGGAATCCTTATTTCAAGCTGGATGCCGGAATGAATCACTGAGGATAAACGGCGTTGCTAATTTCCTTCGATATACAGCGGGCGGCATGAAAGGACCAGGGCATTTCCCGTGTAGAACGTCCACGTGATATTTCCATTGGCCGGATCAAAGGCATAGAAATAACGAGACCCGCCGCCGCCTACATACAAGGTGCCATCGGCCACGAGCGGGCCTGAACCATTGGCATAGATCATGGAATATTTCCATACCGAAGCGCCGGTTTGAGCATTGACTGCATCCAGGGTACCGTCATCCGCCGTCACATAAACGGTGTTGTTGTAAATGAATGGCTGATCGTATACGCTCGCCTGGTTCAGTGACATCCATTCCTGGGCCCCTGTCGCGGCATTGAATGCAAACAGACTTCCGGATTCCGCGCCGACATATACCACTCCGCTGTCGACGGTTGGGTTGGAATTCTCCAGCGAAAAACCGTCGGCTTTTGCGCTCCATACCCGATTCCCCGTTGTCGCATCTACCGCATAAAGCGAGTCGCTCCGGCTGCCGATGTAGATGGTCCCGTTGCTTAATTGGGGCGCCTCTATAGCGACCAGCCCTTCGAGATTGAATTGCCAATTAAGTGCGCCTGAACCGGCGTCAACCGCATACAGATTTCCATCGCCGCTCGCGAAATATACAGTGCCATTGTATACCGGCGGTCGGGTGTCAATCGGTTCGCTGGTAGGGAATGTCCACTTTACGGTGGCCGAAGCCAAGTCTACTGCATAGAAATTATGGTCATCGCTGCCGAAATAAATTGTGCCATTGTCGATGGTTGGCGTCGATGCCACTGGTCCGCCGGCCTGGAACTGCCATTTCACCGTACCGCTCGCCGGGTCGAGTCCATAGACAATACCGCTGGTACTGGCGACATAGACGATACTATCGATCAATTGCGGGACACAATATTGAAACTCCCCGGCAAGCGAATCCTTCCAGATCTGGCTTCCTGTACCCCCATCCAACGCAAAGAATCGATTGTCGTTGGTCCCAAAAAGGACCGCACCGCGCGTTTTCACGATCACGGTATATTTTATCTGACTGCCATCCTCCGCGGTAACTGTAAATACTACCGGCGCCGACAGGTTCAGTGCTACGCCGCTAAGCGGGGAGACAGATTTTCCCTGAAAGCTGAATTCTGGAGTGAGCATGGTCAGATTGGTAAAAGGGGGTACCGAAACCAGAATGGTATGCCCCGACGTAACGGTAACCAGGATGTCGGAGGCATTGAAGGAAGTTCCATCCGCCCGCTTCACGGTGAAACTGTCCAGCCCTTTGGCTGACGAGAGCGGCACCGGATGATTATCTTTTTTGCAGGAGGAAAGAAATGCCGCGAAGGCTATGTAAAGGCATATGCCAAAGAACAGAGGCTTTTTCATGGTTAAAATTTATTGGTCACTAAGGTACAAAAAAGGAACATAATTTATTCACCTGATCAGCACGACGGTGCCATTTTTTGTAATCACCCTGCCGGTGTAATCCGTCCCCTTTGCAATCCACAGATAGGCATTCGTTTCCTGCAATTTTCCATTGATCCCGCCATCCCATCCCTGCCCGAATTGCGCGGTGCTGTAAAGCAGCTGCCCCCATCGGTTATACACCCGGAAATATTCGAGGGAGGAAACGCCGATACAAATGGGCCGGAACAGGTTGTTGCTGTTCAATCCCGGTGTGAACGCATTCGGCACAAAAATATCCGGCAGCGTATGTGCGATCGTGACCTTCACCGTCGCAGTGCCATAGCAGCCAAATGTATCCCTTGCGGTAACCTGGTAAAAAATGCTATCGATGTCCGATCCGTACAGTCCAATTGGGTCTGCGATGTCCGGGTTGCTCAGATCCGTGGCGGGGGACCATTGGTAATCATCGGGATACGGGTCGCTGCTGGTTGTCTGGAAGTGCAGGGGCTGGTCGACGACCACCAGCGTGTCATTGCCGATGTCTACCCGGATGGGGGGAACAACAGTCACCGTAAACGTGTCGGAAACGGTAATGGGACACCCGGCATTCCGGATAGCCAAAATATAATCCGCCGTTTGCGCCGGAGCGGCAAGGACATTGGTGACGAACGGCACGGATGCGATCGAGCCTTTGTTTTCGCCGGTGAACGATCCGCGGCCTATCCACGTATAATCGGTGCCGGTAGTAACCGTCGCTTGTAACGACACCGTCCCGCCATAGCAGATGGTCGTATCCCGGGGATCGATAACTGCCTGCGGAAGGGCGCCTTTGTAGAGGTCCACGAGTAAGCTGTCGGTCAGGGTGGCGCAGCTGTTCTTCTCCCTGGCAACGATCCATCCCGGATGCTGACCAATCGTCACGTTGATCGTATTCCCGGTGGCGCCCGAGTCGATGATCCAGCCGGGAGGGACGGACCAATTGTATGATGCGCTATCCAGGGCAGGAGCAGAATACGGAACAATACTGTTGGTACAGGCAAGGGTATCCCCGCTGATCTGAAGACCCGCACAGCTGTTCCTTAACGCGAAATAGGCATAGGCGAAATGTCCGCCGGGCACGCAATTGTCGGCCTCGAAAGTCAACGAAACCTGTTGCCCGCGATAAGACGACAGGTCGAAAGTCACCTCTGTCCAACCTTTTGTCCAAACGTCCTGCAGGTGCTGACCGGAATCCTGCGGATTGGGTGAGACGTTGGGGGTAGGGACTTTGCTTGGGGAAAATCCATTGGCTCGGGCTATCGCGGAGTCAAGCAGTCCGCCACTGGTGGGCAGATAATAGGCAGGCGAAGCACATCCGATCACTCCGCCGGGGGTACTGATGATCGCCCGGGCCATCGGCTGCTCATTAGATGGGTGCGTACCGTTCTCCAGCACCATCGCGTAGGCATAGGTCATCGTATAGGGGAGGGTAGGAGGGCCGGCGGGGACATCGATCAGGTAACTTACCCCCCTGACATAGCCGCCTTGCTGGCCATTGGCCGTCGTCCCTGTGGGCGGAGTGCCCGGGGGTCCGTTGGATTGGTTGTTTGCCGCCGAATAGGAAACGGAAGTGCTGCCCAGCAAAATGGAATATTGGTAAGTAAAGCCATTGATGGTTGGGATCGTTGGGAAGCCGCCAAATGCATCGGTACCCTGGCCGGTAATCAGCTGTATGCCATTTACTGCCGGGAGATTGTATTCCGGAAAGGTCGTTGCGCCAATCGTTCCAACGGGGGCCGATCGGCTGGAATCATACACGACGATGATCGCGCCGGGTCCGTTGCCCGCCATATTGTTGCCGGTATAGGCCTCCCAATGTGTCAACGTAGCGCTCGAGAAATTGATGTTGACCGGACAGGATTGCGGTTGTGCTGCGGAGGACAGCGGCGGGATGATCGCCAATACTACAATACAAATATTCATTCCCGTCCCGGTCATAGCAGAAGTTTGGAAATCGACTTTAAAGGTACCGGAATAGGAACGGATGAAATACGTTCTCGGTCGCCGGAATTACGGTTTTTTTTAAATTCGCCGGGATAATTTACTAATTTGGCTAAATGTTTACCAAGTTAACCTCTATTTACCTTTGCTTTTTTGTTGTTTTCGCACAAAAGGCCTATTCGAATGTTCCACTCTTCCCCGGATATTATATCGATAACAAAGGCGATTCGGTTCTTTGTAAGATCGAGTATAACGATTGGTTCAGAAACCCCAACACGATCGTCGTAGAGGTGAACAACACCCGAAAGACCCTGGGACCCACGGATATCAAAGGCTTCGGCGTAACGGGCTATGGGGATTACCGATCCGCTGCCGTCAGCTACCACCTTGGCCCGATAAGCGGAGAACTATTGGGGGAATACTCCGACAAGACCGACACCAATACCTGTTTTCTGCAGGTGCTGGTAAATGGCCCGTACAGCCTGTATGAGCTTACGCTACCGGAGCGATATTATTTCTTTATAAACGAGAAAGACGGCCCGGTAAAGGAGTTGGTATACCGGGTCAAACAATCCGAAATGATGATCTCGGAGGATGACCAATACAGGAACCTTTTGGCTGAATACATGGCAAAGGAGCTTCTGCTGAAGAATGGACCCTCTTCTGTTACAAGATTAACCTATAATAAAAATAGGCTGATAGCAATCGTTAACCGGCTTAATGAAGCGCATACCGGGATAAAAGCCGCGCCAACGGTAAATGCAAAATCCAGAGGACATCTGCTGCAGTTGGATGTTTTCGGGGGTGCCGTGCGCAACAGCTTCCCCACCGAATTTGCAAGCTATTACGCGCCTTCTAAATTTCCTTCGACATTCTCTCCGGAGGCGGGTCTTGGACTGCACGTCATATTCCCCGGTCATTTCAATGCTATTTCAATAGGCCTTGCGGTGGGATACACTTCCTTCCGTTGCAGCACATCTCAATCCGGCAATACCAGGGCAAATGTGCAAAGCAATACCTGGTATGATTCGGTCAATTATACGGAGAACATCTCGGTGTCCAATTCTCTGTTGACGACAAACCTTTATTTCATGTATCTGGTTCCGGGTTCCGGCAAAGTGCGGTTCTATGGAAAACTCGGATTGAACACGCTATTCCTGCTCAGGCCTAATGGATATGCGTATTCCAACTGGAGTGGAGTTTATACGGCTTTTTATAGCACCACTACGCCATACCCCGATGGGAGCCACAGCGGGACTTACGAATCCATCGCTTTCGGCATCACTGCCATCAGCGGGGAGATCGCTATCGGAGGCCAGGCCGGCCGAAACCGCGTGGAGCTTGTCTATTATTCTCCCGCGGAACTGGGAGCCACGAACCAACCCTCATTCCAGCTTAGCCGGTTGGGGTTGTACTACTACTTTACTATCTTAAAATAAAATACGTTTGATGAGATCCTAATGGGAGCTTGAGATCCTAACGGGAACTAGTCATGGGACAAACATGCCTCCCGATATCTCCAACGCTGTTCCCGTTCACCCTGGTCTAACCAATCCTTAATAGGCCGGTAAGGCACCAGCTTTGGCACATCGAAAGCAATTAAATGTTTGTCGTCGCTGCGTCGCCACAGGCATCCTAATTGCTCCAAATCCTTGCCGATAGTTTTGATCTGCCGATCTCTAAAGACGATCATCTGAATGACATTGCGCCCGGAGCTTTCAATGATCTTATGAAAATAGAGAACATCGTCCCGTTTGCGAGTACCAATGAGGTCATACAAGGCGATCTTCGAAGCATGAGCGGGAATGCTTTTTATTCGGTAATAGTTACCTTCTTTTGTCGCCAGCACCGTTTCACCACGGACCATCCCCTCATCATCCTTATAGGGCAATATGAGCTTACTATCAAGCATGTTGATATTGTCATTTACCGGTATGAAATAATTATTTTCCCTTTTCTTTCAGATCAGGAGGGAATTCCCTTGTTTTCCTTTCTAAAGCAATGGCGTCGGAACTTAGACTACCATAGGATTCTTCCAGGTAGTGTAATGTTATATTGACGATTGCCTCCGCATTCTGCGGCAATTTTATAACAATAGAATCTTTGACGATCCTCAATACCGACCCTTTATTTGTTGCAACCGAAGCGAAATATTTTACTTTTTTTCTGGCCCGATTTATCCTGGCCGCGGCAGACCGGCTGGTTTCAGGATTGTTTTTGCTTACCCGCGTATACTCATACCGGACATAAGGGATCAGCTTGCAACTTTCCGATTCCCAATTACCCGGCGCATCCGGAAAAATGCTCGTCTGCTCGACGCTTCCCCGAATATAATTGAACTCCATATCAAAATGCATCGTTTGTACAAAGCCGGTAGCTATATAGCCAATGGGCTGTACCTCCCTCTGGTTTGGAGATCTCATAATAATAATTTATCAGACTAATGAATAATAAACCGGATCTTACTCGTAAAGATCGGAGGGAAGAATGCAAGGAGAAAGTTCAAAGGAGTGAGCCTGCTGCAGCGTTATAAAACAAATATACAATTTGCCGGGAAAACGAAAAAAAAATCATTTTTCACGCCCTGGTTTTTTCCCAAACGTTTTTGCTAACCTAGGATCGTCCGTTGAATTGTCTGACATGTATTTGGCTTGGTGGGTCAAATTAAAAAAGTTAAATTAAACCTTTATTTTTACATAATAACCTACTTGCCATGCCCGCTACTATCAACCGAAGGACCCTTTTTATCGCCAGCAGGGTCGCACTTTTATTTACCGCCATGACTTTTGCCTTTCGGGCATCGCTGGAGGGTGTGTGGAGCACGGAGTTTCATCTTACCAAGGAGCAGTTGGGCTGGATCTTTAGTCCGGCATTTTACGGTTTCACGCTGGCCATGATATTCGGCGGGCCATTATGCGACGTCCTGGGCATGAAAAGATTATTGGGCCTGGCGTTTATCGGTCATGTCGCGGGTGTAATCATTTACCTCGTAGCTAAAGACGCTATGATGCTATTTATCGGTACGTTATGCATCGGTATCGGAAATGGTATGGTAGAGGCTGCCTGTAACCCGCTGGTGGTGACCTTATACCCGGACAAGAAGACCACGATGCTGAACCGGTTTCACGTTTGGTTTCCCGGCGGCATCGCCATTGGCGGGCTGATATCTTATTTATTGATGGACCAGTTGAAATTTGGCTGGCATGTCCTGATATTTGTCCTTTTTATCCCGGCCATTGTCTACGGGCTGCTTTTTTTCCGCCTGGATTTTCCCCAGACGGAGCGGGTGACCAAAGGGGTGAGCACGAGAGAGATGTTTCTGTCCTGTCTGACCCCGCTTTTCCTGGTCATGCTGGCGAGCATGTTCCTCACGGCCGCTACGGAATTGGGTACGAACCAGTGGCTGGTTACTTTATTGCAGGGGGCGGGGGTCTCGGGTATCTTGGTACTGGTCTTTATCAATGGCATTATGGCCCTTGGCCGGTCATTGGCGGGTCCGGTCGTACACCGGCTGAACCCAAACGGGATGTTGATCTTTTCCGCTATTTTCGCGGCGATCGGTCTCGTATTGCTCAGCAAGGCCAGCGGCGCGAGCGCTTTCGGTGCTGCACTGGTCTTTGCCGCCGGAATTTGTTTCTTCTGGCCTACCATGCTCGGGTTTGTTTCGGAATACCTGCCGAAGACGGGGGCCCTGGGGCTTTCGCTGATGGGCGGCGCGGGCATGTTCTCCACTTCATTGATCCTTCCCGTGATGGGGAAATGGTTTGATAGCGCGAAATCTGCCGCTATTGCGTCGGGCGCCGGGTCGTCCGCTGCCGATGCGATCGCGGGGTCGAAGACCTTTATGACAGTGGCGATCCTGCCGGTGATCCTGATTGTGGTGTTTATCGGGATTTACCTGGTCAGGCGCCCTAAACCATCTTTGTCACCGAATTGAAATAGGAAGGACTATGCCAGACAACACATATGATGCAATTGTAATCGGGTCGGGTATCAGCGGAGGCTGGGCTGCAAAGGAACTCACGGAAAAGGGCCTTAAGACGATCATGCTTGAGCGGGGGCGAAATTTTGAGCATATCAAAGACTATAAGAGCGCCAGTAAAAATCCCTGGGATTTCCCACACCGCGGAATGGTTACACAAGCGCAGCGTGCCGACCGGCCGTACATTTCCCGCACCTGGGGCGCCGTTGAACCCGTTATGGATTATTGGGCAAAAGACATCGATTGCCCGTACACGGAAATTAAGCCATTCAATTGGTGGCGGGCTTATCAACTTGGCGGCCGATCGATCTTGTGGGGGCGGCAGAGTTACCGGTGGAGCGATTTTGATTTTGCGGCAAATGCAAAAGATGGCTGGGCAATCGACTGGCCGATCCGGTATAAGGATATCGAATCCTGGTATGATCATGTGGAACGGTTTGCCGGCATAAGTGGTTCGAGAGAAGGGCTTCCTCAGTTACCGGACGGGCAATTCCTCCCGCCGATGGAAATGAATTGTGTAGAGAAGGATGTAGCCGCCCGGATCAAAGACCATTATAAGGGCGCGCGTCACATGATCATCGGCCGTGTGGCAAACCTGACCGCGCCAATTCCGGGGAGAACACAATGCCAGTTTCGAAATCGTTGTTGGGAAGGATGCCCTTTCGGCGGCTATTTCAGCACCCAGTCCTCCACGCTTCCGGCAGCTTTGGCAACGAATAAGCTGACCGTTCGGCCCTTTTCCATCGTCACGAAGATCATCTATGATAAGGAAACGCGGAAAGCAAAGGGGGTCGAAGTGCTCGATGCGGAGACGAACAAAACCTATGATTACTTTGCCAAGATCGTCTTTGTGAATGCCAGCGCGTTGAATAGCGCGTGGATACTGATGAATTCCGCTACAGATATCTGGCCTGGCGGATTGGGGAGCAGCAGCGGGGAATTAGGCCATAATATTATGGACCACCATTATAATTTAGGGGCCTCGGGTGTCATGGAGGGCTATGAAGATAAATACGTCTATGGTCGCAGGGCCAACGGGATCTATGTGACACGCTTTGCCAATTTATTCGGCGACAAGCGGGATTATCTCCGTGGGTTCGGCTACCAGGGAGGAGCAGGTAGGGACGGCTGGCAACGGAACGTAGCAGAGCTGAGTATCGGGGCTGACTTTAAGGAGGGACTCACGGAGCCGGGAGAATGGACAATGGGTATCGGCGGATTCGGCGAGCTTCTGCCATATCATGAGAATATGATCTCCCTGGACAAGGATAAGAAAGATAAATGGGGCCTGACGATATTAGCAATGGATGCGGAGATAAAGGATAATGAAAAGAAGATGCGGAAGGATATTGTCATGGAGGCAGTAGCCATGCTGGAGGCCGCCGGCGTCAAAAAGGTGACCAGTCATGATACCGGACACCATGTTGGGGATGGCATCCATGAAATGGGATCGGCCAGGATGGGAAGGGACCCTAAGACATCCGTGCTCAATGGGCACAACCAGGTATGGGATGCGAAGAATGTGTTTGTGACCGATGGAGCCTGCATGACCTCGTCCGCATGTCAAAATCCGTCGCTGACTTATATGGCCCTTACGGCCAGAGCCGCCAATTTCGCGGTGGAAGAATTGAAGAAAGGGAACCTGTAATTTAGCTTGATCAAGTATTTCGGTATGCCTGACGTCAATACAATTAACGAAGGACAATGGCCGGTATTGGAATTTGAAAATTGGAAAGATACAATTGCCACGTTGCACTTATGGACGCAGATTGTTGGCAAGATACGGCTAAAGCAAACGCCTTGGGTAAACCACTCGTGGCATGTAACTTTGTATGTTAGCGCCAGCGGCTTAACCACCGGGAGTATTCCATACCCTGGGGGAGTGTTCCAGATCGACTTTGATTTTATTCGTCATGTACTGCTTATTACTACGAGTGCCGGAGGTATGGAGGAAGTGAAGATCTATCCGCGTAGTGTTGCTGATTTTTACAAAGAACTATTTGACAAACTAAGACGGGTAGATGTGGATGCTCGCATTTGTGCAGAACCCAATGAAGTCGATCCGGCCATACCTTTTGAAAAGGATGAAACGCATCGGTCTTATGATGGCGTAAGGGTACAGGAATTTTTCAGGACACTGGTTAAGATTCATAACGTATTTGTTAAATTCAGGGCGACGTTCACCGGCAAATGCAGCCCAGTGCATTTTTTTTGGGGCTCGTTCGATTTGGCGGTGACCCGGTTTTCGGGCAGGGCCGCTCCCTTGTATTCGGGCAAAGTGGAAAATATTCCCATCCGCGTTATGCAGGAAGCCTATTCGCATGAGGTAAGTTCCTGCGGGTTTTGGCCCGGAAGTGAGCAATTTCCACACCCGGCATTTTATTCGTATTGCTATCCCGCACCCGCAGCGTTTGGTAAACAGCCGGTGAAGCCAAAGGAAGCATTGTTTAGCTCACAAATGGGTGAATTTATATTGTTATATGAGGTCGTTCAGCGATCGGGCAGCCCGGAAGATACGTTAATGCAGTTTTTGCAGTCAACTTACGAAGCTGCTGCAATTACAGCCGGCTGGGACAGAAAGACACTGGAATGTAATTTCTCTTCGTTTGAAAAATAGATTCTTCAGCAAATTGCGGCTTATAGGTGAAAATGTTTCGACTTTAAAGTTGAGAAATATTCGGATCTATATGACCGGCCAGCTGGTAAACCTTCTTGGTGACTGGATGCAACAGACAGCGCAGGCCTGGGTTGTTTGGGAACTTACCCATAAGGCGACCGCATTGGGAATCGTTGCATTTTTATCCCAGATTCCTTTTTTTATCTTTGGCCCATGGGTGGGGGTCTTTGCTGACAGGTATGACAAAAAGAAGATTCTTTTGGTTACCCAAGTTTTGGCGATGATATTCGCTTTCGTGATGGCTTTCCTGATTCAGGAGAACCAGCTCCTGTTGTGGCATGTTTATCTCTTGGCGTTTTTATTAGGTACGGTGACCGCATTTAATGTTACAGCCGAACAGGCATTTATAGGGGAGCTCGCGGGGCCTGGCAATATTAAAAAAGCGATCGCACTTAATAATTCCCTGAATCAGCTGACGCGGCTGGCCGGTCCGGCCATTGCCGGATGGCTTATCGCTTTAACGGGCACTGCCATTGCGTTTTGGTTTAATGGAGCAAGCATTATTGTTTCTATTGTTTGTATTGTCATGATCCCTTCCACGGGGAGGATGGAGGGAAAGCCAGAAAGCGGGTTAAGACAATTCCGGGAAGGATTGATTTTTCTTCAAAAGCAGAAGTTGCTCCGGTTGATCATGCTTTTCGCTGGTATCCAAACCTTTTTCGGGATGTCGATCGTGCAATTACTTCCAGCTTTTTCATCGGGAGTGTTAAGAGGTGATGCGGGTACGCTTGGAACTTTAATTGGATCGGCGGGCGCAGGATCGCTTGTTGGGATCCTGGTTGTCCTGCCTTTTTTTCAACGGATCAAACGATCTTGTATCGCGATTGGTGGCGCGGTCATTTGGACAGGCGTGTGGTATATTTTGTTTTCTTTCGCGGTTACTCAGCCGTTGGCCATGCTGTGTCAGTTCATGGCAAGTTTAGGAGCGGCCAATGTGCTCACTCTTTCAATCGGGCTGGCCCAGGAACTGACCCCTACGCATATGCGGGCAAGAATTGTGAGCGCATATCTGATGATCATTTTCGGATTGCAACCAGTTGCATCCTTTTTTGTCGGGAAAAGTGCCGACGTATTTGGTATCCGCAGCATGATGCGGATCAATGGGCTTTCCATGGTGGTATTATCCACTCTTCTATTGGTAATACCCCGCCTTTACAAATTGAAGGCGACGATAAATATTCCGGCGATCAGAAACCAGACAATCGGTTGAAAACGGACTTGCTGATCGGCAGTCTATTAACCATTCGAATTCATGACAGCG
>DATMLR010000197.1:0-7496 GCA_035570015.1 Puia sp. | reverse complement strand
GGCTTCACCAAAGAGCGAGCGGGCGGTAGATTCCGTCAGCACAATGGAATAAGGATCATTCAACACCGTATTGGCATTCCCTTTGACCAGAGGATATCGGAACATTTTCAAAAAATCGGATCCGATGCTGGCGCCGCTGATATATAGTTTCTTATCGCCGACCAGGAGATCGTGTTTACCCATCCAATCCGATACCGCCACCGCCCTGATCTCCGGAAAATTCTTTCTAAGCACATCTGCGGCCGGAATGGCTACTGCTTTTTGTGTAATTATGTCGGTTTTATTTATATGAAAATTTACTTCAACCTGGTAAAGCCGGCTAAAATTGGGTTGGAAACGGTCATACGAATATTCATTGAATACCCACAGCCCAATTAGCAGAGCGACCGCCATGCCCGTAGCGAGACCGAGAATGTTCAGGAAGCTGTATAGCTTATTGGCCCGCATATTATTCCAGGCGACTGTCAGATAGTTCTTAAGCATAGCCATAGTATTGTTGACATTTGGACCTCCAAAAAAATGCCAGCGTATAATGCGCTGGTATTTAACATATTGTGGGACATGCCCCGCCTAGAACTGTCCGTTAACGATACATCGGGCGTTCGGTTAGAACAACAGGCACGCCAAAAGGAGGTAATTGTACGTTGAACTCTTAATCAATCCTATTCATTGTCAGATCAAATAGTGGCCTTTACAATTAATTAGTCATATTTATCCACTTAACAAGTGGATCTACCCATTCTTTATATGGCTTGTAAAGAAATGCATGGCTATTATTCATATTCAATTTTATTTCCTTAATACTCGTTATACAACGTTTATCGGAAAATAATAATTTGCATGAGCCATGAAGGTCGGAAGACTCGTAAATAGAAAGAAAATTTCCACAGAGCTCCTTCCCTTGATAGCTTTTATATGTGTCCGACTCGCACATTCCAAGTATGGCATATTTGATGGTTTTGTTCTTAAGCCGTATCGCAACATCTATCGTTATGTATGCACCCGCGGAAGCGCCAACAACGATAATTTTTGCCGGGTTTACTCCAGCCTTTAATAAGGTGTCTATTTGCATTGATACCTTAGCGGAATACAATCCATCGTCTGCATTAATCGGTCTTGGTTCACTTATAACTTTGTATCCATAACTGGAAAAAGTATCGAGTATGCTCTGGTACTCATAAATACCAAAATACTTGCTTATGCCTTTTCCGTTTTCTATTGATATTTGTCCGTGCAGGTAAAACAGATAAGTTTTTGATGTATCAATATCGTTTAAGATATTTGGCCTGGTTGTTTGTCCATTTACGGTGCAAACAGCAAATGAAATAAAATGCATTAAGAGAGCAATCCGTCTCATATATCTTTTTATATCATAAATTGAACTAAATATAAGCCGAGTCAAAATACGTTTAAAACGCTTATTCGCCTATAGCGGATCAGATGATTTTTCTGGTATAATGGCAAACATTTCATCGATAATCCAGAAGTCGGGTTTGCGATTAAGTTCGTTCCTAAAGGGTTAATCACTAAATCAAAAAGCTGTCCTGAACATGTCAAAACAGCTTCTAATTAATTGAAAATAAATAATTCATCAAGTCGGGAAGACAGGATTCGAACCTGCGACCCCCTGGTCCCAAACCAGGTGCGCTACCGGCCTGCGCTACTTCCCGGACAGCGCCACTACGTCGACGCCAATTGGTGCGCAAAGGTAGGGGTTTTGGGTGGAACTATCAACGGTTCTTAGCGGGCTGCCTCGCGGCGGCCGATAGGCAGCAAAATCCACGAGACCATTGTGATGGCCAAAAGTACTAAAGGCGCGACGACATGCCAGAGCGGCATCCCGCTTACTCCATTGGACACAGCCGCACCACTCAGATCAAAGGCAATCCCGGCGTAGGCCCATTCCTTCACGAGCCGAAAGCGGGGGATAACGATGACGATCCCGCCCAACACCTTCCAAAAACCGATGATGGTCAGAAAGAATGCTGGGTAACCAAGTCGGATGATCCCTTCGACGTTCTCACGTGCACCGAACAGTTGGGCGGCGCCGCCGGCGGCGATGGGGAACGCAACCAGGATGGTGGCCGTCCAACAAATGATCCGGCGAGTGCGGGAAATCCGGCGTACGCTCGAAGCGCCAGCATTATGGTCGAAGGCGGGTACCCATTTCCGGCTGTCCGGCCGAAGCGCCCAGGAAGCGATGGTCAAAAGCGCCAGGATCAGCGGGTCCCAGAATTGACTAATATCTCCGTGCATAAGATGTGAGGCTACAGCACCGGTATATACGAGGAACAGTCCTGTATAAGCCCATTCCTTCGCCCGCCCGAACCGGGGGATAACCAGTACAATGGCGGCAGGCAGCTTCCAGATTCCAAGGATCATCAGGAGGTATAGCGGATAGCCCAGGTGGGCGAAAATTTGTCTGACAAAGTCGTTGCGGACCAGGTCCCATTCCGCGCCCAAGGCGGTCTCCAGCACAATTAAGCCCGTGGCAACCCAATAAGCGATCGGCCTGAGGAGTGTCGTGGCAGGACGGGCAAGTTTAATCTGTTCCATATTGATCGTTTTTTACTGATATATGGATCGGGATAACACGGATTGGACAGGGAGTACACAATCTCCGGGGAAATTCTCCATTTTCGATAACCCTAAACGCCGGGATGCAGAGTAAATTTAGGGATGATTATTGACAAAAAATCCGGATATGCACCGGTGAACGGCCTGCGGATTTATTATGAGATCGAAGGCGTGGGTGATCCCCTGGTCTATTTGGGGGCCGGGTTTGCCGTAGCCGGTGTCACCCACTTGACCGCGCTGACAGAGCACCACCAGGTAATCAGCGTCGACCTGCAAGGTCGCGGAAGGACGGCAGATATTGAGCGGCCGCTTAGTTTCGAGCAACAGGCGGAGGACGTGATCGGGTTGCTGGATTATCTCGGGATGGATTCCGTCGACCTGCTTGGAGAATGTACGGGTGGGACTATCGCCATGCTGATCGCGATCCGCTATCCGGAGCGCGTCCGCCGGGTGGCGACTTATGGATCGGCGCTTGGCCGGTTCGATGTAGCATATCGACCAGCGGTACTTGCGGGTTCGATGAAGCTGACACCCGACTCGCCGGTGTTCGATTTTCAGCGGGCGCGCTATCGGGAGGTCGCGCCTGACCCCGCGCATTGGCCGGTGATCTGGGCAAAATTCGGCGCCACTCCGTGGATGGGACTTTCGCGCGAAGACCTGGCCTCGGTCAAGGTACCGGTTCTAATCGCGCTCGGAGACCAGGACTGGGTTCGTCTCGATGAGGCGATCGGGTATTTCGAAAGCATTCCGGGCGCGGAGTTGGCGATTATCCCGGATGCCGGGCATTTTTTGCTGGACGCGGAACCGGAAAAACTATTGACGGTCGTGGAGCGGTTCCTGAACCGGACAACGGTTAAGTTGCCCTTCGCGACGACGGAGATCCCATACCACCGGGGGAAGTCGCGGTAAGCGAGATGTCCAGATAAGCGCGATGTCGAGATAAGCGCGATGTCGAGATAACTTATTCAGCCCACAGTGATCAGGGCGGGAATATTTTCCGAATGACCCCTTTACTATTGGTAACCTCCACGGCAATGATGTCCTTACCGAGCGGGAGGAAATTGCCGGATTGAGAAAGAAAGGACGACCCCTGATACAATTCAGTCTTTTGGATGCGGCCGTCCGTGAAATGCAGGAGGACGCTGACGTCGTCGGGTTGGCATTGGACCAACCGCGGATGACCATTAAGCTCGTAAAGTTTCAGCGGGCCGCGGTTCTGGCTTGCCGCGACGAGATATCGCCCCCCGCTGCCTTGCAGCTTGACGAGCGCCTTGCCATTGCCCGGAAGGTAAACGCCGGACTGAAGGATCGACAGCGGTGTGAAGTGACCGGCGCCATCGCCTTTCAGGAGGAGGCCATTGAACGCATCGTAGCGGCCGGTCGCCACTTCGGTGCCAAAGTCGTTCCCGTTGATCAGCATATCGAGGTTGCCGTCCCCGTCAAAGTCGTCGACGACCATCCCATTCAGCACAGAGACCTGGGCTTCTTTCGGTAAGGGGATGAGCGTGAATCGTCCGCCACCGTCGTTACGAAGATAGCAGGATTGGAGCAAATTGGCTTGCAGCCTGACCGCGCTGTCGCGTTGCCCGGGGGTCAGGATATCATCCATGGTGGCCAGGGCGAAGGGCTTGTAGGTGGGAAATTTCTTTTTGATGCCGGGGAGCTGTTTTGCGATGTCGTCGCGGCCAAAGGCGGGAAATTCTTTGACCTTGCGTTCGGCCCCTTGCTGGTCGGGGAGGAAGACCGATGGGATCGCGATATAGCTGCCGGTGTGATTGAAATCCTTGGCGGTGATGCAGACGGGATACTGATCGCTGGCCTGGTAGAAGGAATTCAAGCCAAGGTTTCCGACGACGTAATCAGTGCGGCCGGTATGGCGGAAATCGCCGGCTGCAATAGAGCTCCACCAGCCGATCTTATCGGCAACGCCGGTCTCACGGGTAACGTTGGTGAATTTTCCGTTGGTATTTTTAAAGAAGGTGACCGGCATCCATTCGCCGATGAGGATGAGGTCCGTTTGGCCGTCACCATCGAAATCAGTGAACAGCGCATCGCAGACCATTCCGATATCCCTCAACCCCGGCGCGACGGAATCGGTCACATCCGTGAATTTGACCTGCCCGTTCTGTGAATCGTTGCGGAAGATAAAGGAGCTGACCGATTTGGGGTACTTCCCGGGCAAGACCCGGCCGGACACAAAAAGATCCGTTTTACCGTCGTGGTTGTAGTCGAATCCCCTGACGCAAAGCTTGCTGGTATGGTTGATGGGCAGGGCAGCCGAGTCCGCGATAAACCGGCCGTGACCATCATTGACATAAAGCATATCCTGGCATCCGTTGCTGTCCGCAGGAGTAAAATATCCGCCGCGCGCGAGATAAATATCCGGCTTACCGTCGCCGTTGGCATCAAAGACCAGGATACCTTCGTCCTTATAATACCAGGGTTCGGCTTTCCCAGCTGACAGCAGATCCTTCTGCGAAAAGCTGCCATCGGGCTGCTGGAAGAGGAGAGCGGCGTGGCTCGTTTCATTGCCGCCGACGACGAGGTCATCCAACCCATTCCCGTCCAGGTCCCCCACCGCAAGGGCGGGGCAATATTCGGAAAGCTTGTGCGGCAGCAGCGGTTGGACATTGAAATCGATGAAGCTGATGTCCCGGTGTCCATAGTTGATCCCGGCGGCGGCGGTGATGTCTTTGAACAACGCGTCCCCGGCGACGGCCGGCTGCTGACAGGTATACGGCGTACGGGCGGCGGCAAGGGCAGCGGTAAGAGTCCGGTCAGTCGATACATCCCGGATCGTCTGTTGCATTCCGTTATACCAGCGAACGACCACCGAATCGATGAGACCGATCCGGCCCAGGCCGAAGTGTGCGAGGCAGGGCATGGTTGAGAGATAGCCGCGATAAGGGTTGTTCTCGCACATCTGCTGTTTGCCGTGATCATAGTAGATATATGCGGTGGCGCCGATGCCATTGATGTTCTGCGGACCGCCTTTAAACCGGATGTCCAGGAAGTGGGTCGAGGTGGTGTCATGGTCGCGGGCCGTATTTCGATAGATGAGCGCCTCATCGTTGATGTTGTTGATGACGAGGTCGAGTGCGCCGTCATTGTCCAGGTCAACGGCTACGGCGCCATTAGAAAAGGCGGGCTGCGTCATACCCCAGGGCGTCGTGACGTCTTTGAAGCTGAGGTCTGCCTGGTTGCGAAAGGCGTAGTTATGCAGTTTCACCCGGGGGATCAGGTCGATCAGCGACTTGGTACTGATGAGACCAATGGATTGCTGGCGATAAGCATTGAAATCGTGGTCCGAGACGTCCCGGGGGAAACCGTTTGTGACGATCAGATCGCGGTAGCCGTCATTGTCGAAATCTGCCACCAGAGGCGTCCAGCTCCAGTCTGTCTGGGAGATGCCACTCATAAATCCAATCTCACTAAAGGCAGGGATTCCCACCGAATCGCCCTGGCCCACCGAGGGGCCCTGATTGATCTGGAGGGTATTCCGGACATACTGGTATTGATAGCCATAGAGATCGAAATTCTGATAAGTGTAGGTACTGTTGGAGCCGAGCATCATTTTCTTCCGGTAATTGTCTTCGGGGTTCATGTCGAGCTCAACGACGTCGGGCCGGCCATCGTTGTTGATATCCGTTACGTCCTGACCCATCGAATTGAAGGACGTGTGCTTGAAATAATCCTTCGCCCGGTTGGTGAACGTGCCGTCATGGTTGTTGATATAAAGGATATTATTGGAGATGAAGTCGTCTGACACATAGATGTCCTTCCAGCCGTCCTGGTTGATATCGCAGATGGTGGCCGAGTGGCCATAGCCTTCATAGGTCATCCCGGCTTCTTTGGAAACATCATGAAACACGGGATGCTTCAGAACAGGGTCCCAATCATTGCGGTAGAGGCGGCCGATGCTCGGGGCGGCGCCATTGGCGTTTCGACGGGTGAAGTCGGAGGGGTTGTTGCCGTTGGAAGCTTCGTTGACGGTAAGATACATGTCGAGATCCCCGTCGTTATCGTAATCGAAAAAGCTGGCCATCGTCGACTGGACATGAATATCGAGGCCGTATTCGACCGCCATGTCCTTGAAGTGAGGGATGCCATCTTTGTCAATGCCTTGATTGACATACAGGATATTGCGCCGGCGCAGCGAATCCTTATAGATCGTATTACAAATATAGATGTCCGGGAGACCGTCGTTGTTGATATCGACGATGGACACTCCTCTCGCCCACCGGCCCAGTCCTTCTACGCCGGCCTTTTCGGTGATGTCTTCAAAATGAAAATGCCCCCTGTTGAGATAGAGCCGGCAGGGGACCATATTGCCCGTAAAGAAAATATCGGGAAGGCCGTCGTTATTGAAATCGCCGATGCCTACCCCGCCGCCGTTGTAGATATTGACGACATTCAGCGGGTTGAGGGTGTCATTTTCCGTGATTGAATTGTTGAACGCGATACCGGATTGCGAAGCAGGGACCTGCTGAAATAAAGTGCCGCTGTGGGTACAGGAGCATACCCAAAACAGCGACACCAACAGCGATAGGGTTCGAATGGATGGTATGGTCAATAACTCGGGTTTTGTATCAAGTTCGGGTTGAGGGCTATCGCTGAGACCGGGATGGGCAGAATGTCTTTATTCGGGGGCAGGGTTGTCATCCATACTCCGTGGGTTTTGCCGTCAGCGGTGGGACCGTACGGATAGACGATCTGGTTGGTGCTGGACGTGGTGCCATATTCCTGCTGGATAAAGGCGGACGCCACACCCGGTCCGGCCCTGCGAAGGTCATACATGAGCGAATACTCAGCGGTTAACTCATGCCGGTATTCGCTCAGCACCATCTGCAAAGGGTCGGTGATCGGCTGAGTCGGCTGGCCATTCCAGGTGAGTCCATCCTGTACGACCGTTGGGGCAG
>DATMLR010000196.1:0-16845 GCA_035570015.1 Puia sp. | reverse complement strand
TTGAACATCATCGCGTTGAGGTCAACGTCATAATTGCCCGGCAGGCCTGCACCTACGCGCTCCTGACCGACCATTTGCATTTTCGCACCTTTTTTTATGGTCAGGTTCAGGGCCACGTCATCGCTCATCACCTTATTCCGGAGCACTTTGACCGGCTGATCGTTTTGGATGACCTGCACCTGCTCCACCACGCTGTGCGGAATAGTCGTGGTAGCGATATTGTATTTGTCATCCAGCAGGTTGTCGCCGTTAATATAGAGATTGGAAATCGGTTTGTTGTTATAATAGATCGTTCCGTCGGAACCGACCGTTATTCCCGGCAGTTTCTTAAGCACGTCACCGATCACCATATCCTGTGCACTTGCAAAATCGGAAACCGTATAACCAAGCGTATCCCCATGCGTTCGCAACACAGGCCGGCTGCTTTTGATCTCGACGGTCCGCAATTGGTTCGCTGAAATGGTCAACGTAAAATCATAGGCAAGCTGCGGGTCCGTTATCGGGCGGCTCCGGGTCGCATAACCGATACTTGTCACTTCTATCAGCAGTCCGCTTAAGGGCATGCCGGCAGGGATCTGTACGGTATAGGCGCCGCCGGCATCCGTAACGGCAAAACCGACAATCCGGTTGTTAAGGGAATTTCTCAGGTTGACACTGGCATAGGGAACAGCTTTCCCGGCGCTATCCGTTACGGTGCCCCTAATCGTTTGCCCAAAGCCAGCAATTGAGAGCAACATCCCAATAACCAGTAGACCCACAACCTTTATCAACCTGCTCATCACTTCTCGGGCAATTCTATGGGGTTATTATTTACAAAGGGAGGACGGCCACCCTTTGGAGAAGCCTTGACAATAAGATGATCCTGTTTAGGGCCGTCCCCCTTATCGCTGGCCGCATTAATGGCTTGCGCAAATGCAGCAGGATCCTTCTGCATGGCCGCCCGCAACTTATCGTATTCCTTTTGTGTGGTTTTGACCAGCCGGGCCGGCGGTTGGATCAAATTCGGGTCATCATTTAAACCCCGTAATACCGGGGGGAGATCCTTTTCATCCGTACTGCCGTCCGCCGACTTGACCTTGGGCGACGCCGGAAACGTTTTCTCCACCCCGTCAAAAGCAAAAACGACCTCATTTTTCGTATCATGGGCGTCCACAATGACACCGGGCAATCCGTTTAATTTCCAGGGGCCGCTATGCACCGGGAGATCGGGACAAAACCACACCACGTAATCCCGGCCCTTGAAATGGCCGGTAGCTTTTTGGCAGTGCAATCCCCCAAAGGTTGCCGTGTCGTCGCCGATCTTCCAGTCAATGACGGGCATCGGGCCTTCGATCAGGTAGTCGGTAACCATGATGTTGTTTTTTGTGAACAATTTCTGCTCAGCCGGATACTGATAATATTGTTGGCTCGAACCTCTGCCCATCCTGTTGATCCTCGGCTCCCCGTCCGGACTGCTGGCTGCCGCCTCGGCCCACGCCTTTTTAAACTGTTGATCGGCAACCAGCCCATCGTAACTTTTATAGGCGCTCGCGCTTTTACCCACAAATAACACCATGTTTTCCGTGTATGGGTTCGCCCGGTTTGTAGTGTCCATTACATAGGTAAATTTGTAATGCACCATCAACCACGCTGTATCGGGTTTCTGGGCTTCGGCGCTAATAAATGCCGCAATTAAACCGACGGCGAGTATGATTTGCTTTTTCATAGTTCCTGCTATTTTTTAGACAAACCTATTCCGGGAACACCGCCTGTTGAAAACTTTGGTATGAACCAGCTTCGGACGCAGTCGAAGACCGGTTATTTGTTATCCGGGATTTCAAAAATGCTTCATTCGGCTGTCAATCCGGCCCGTTAATCACCTAATTTTTTACGATTGGCGTGAACTTTTACCTTTGTTTATATGCAGTCAGCAAAAAAACGAATTTGGGTAGAAATCTCGCTCCACCTGATCTTCTGGGCAGGTGTTTTGTATGTGCTTACTTCATTGAACAGTTCGCATATTCACATATGGATCCGGGAACCGCATATAACCAGCGATCAGGAAAGAGAAACGACTATCTCTCCTTATGTCTATATCATCCTGGCTTACCTGGCTGCGCTTTTTTATGGTAATGTATTCCTGGTATTCCCAAAAGTTATCCGGTATAAAAGTGGCATCCTACGGGTGGCTATATGCGCCGGTTGGCTCGCCCTGGTATTTGCAGCGAATTATCTTGTCGTTGGCCCCTTATTCGATCAGGCGAATCCAGTCCCCAAACCGTCACCTGAGTTTGCACCGTTTAAGCGGGACACCATCTTTAGACGGGACACCATCCTAAACTTGGGCAACCTAAAGTCGGACGATCGTCAGAACGCTTTCTTCCGCCCTCCTTCCGAGGCCGTCACCTTCGTGATTAGTGACTGGCGACAAATCCAGCCTGTGATCCTGCTCGCTTTCCTTGTCATAGAGGGCATAGCTATGGCGTATTTCTTTTTGAAAGAATGGGCAAAAAGCGAACTTATCCAGACCCAGCTGCAGGCAAACCAATTAAGTACCGAAATCAAGTTCCTTAAATCGCAGATCAACCCCCATTTCCTGTTCAATACACTCAACAATCTTTTCTCGATGGCCCAAAACGAAGGGAACGACGAGCTCGCGGACGGCATTTCAAAACTTTCCGGGATGATGCGCTATATGCTATACGACAGCAATGAGGAAAGTGCCCCTCTTACCAGGGAAATCACCTACCTGGAAGAATGCATCACCCTTAACAAACTTCGTTATGCCGATGAGGAAGTAATCATAACGTTTGATCATACCGGGCAAACCGCCGATATTCGCATCGCGCCGATGCTGTTTATCCCTTTTGTGGAAAATGCCTTTAAACACGGCGTTGCTATAGGGCAAACAGCGGCCATACAAATCGCCCTGGTCGTTTCCGGTCAAAACCTGATCTTTACCTGTGTGAACACCGATTTCAGCAAGATCAGAAAAATGGAAATGGAAATAAGCGGCATCGGGCTGGAAAACATAAAACGAAGGCTGGAGCTCGTCTACCCGCGCAAACACCGGCTAACGATCAATAAGGAAGACGGGAAATTTATGGTTAATCTCGAAATCGATCTGTCATGATCACCTGCATAGCCATCGACGACGAACCGAAGGCCCTTGAGGTAATAGAACGCTATTGCCAAAAGATCAGTTTGGTCAGCCTCAAGGGTACTTTTCGTGAACCGCTCAAGGCGATCGAGTTCCTGAACCTCGAGAAGGTCGACCTCATCTTCCTCGACATCAATATGCCGGATATCAGCGGAATGCAGCTGCTGCAAACCTTGTCGCCGCGGCCCCTGATCATTTTCACTACTGCCTACAGCCAGTACGCTGTGGAAAGTTATGAGCTGAACGCACTGGACTACTTGCTGAAACCGGTAACTTTTGAGCGTTTCCTGATGGCAATAAATAAGGCCGCAGCGGCATTGTCGCGGGGAAATGCAGCCAGTCCGGAAGAAGACGACGCCATATATATCAAAAGCGGGCCACAGACCCACCGGGTTAAGGTGAGCGAGATACTGTACCTGGAAAAGAACGGCAATTACATTACCGTTCACCTGAAAGACGGAAATATCCTGATCCGCGAAAATATGGGCGACATTTTTGACCTCGTACCTGCGGCGGATTTTATCCGGGTCCATAAATCATACGTGGTCGGTATCCGGCACATCAGCACGATCGAAGTTCATCAGCTGATTGTTAATGGTGAAAAGATCCCTATTGGCAGCACCTACCGCGATTCGCTCCGCGACCGGCTGGGGATCGTGTGATGCCACAGACCTTTGCCAGGCCTTTCCCCAGGCAGTCATCGCCGGAAATTTCATCTTCGTATCCGGTACTCCTGGCATCGATGCTTCCGGAAAAGTCGCAAGCGACAACTTCGAAGATCAAACCAGGCAATGTTTTCAAAATATTAAGATCATCCTGGAAGAAGGCGGCAGTTCCCTCAGCAAAATCGTAAAAACAACCATTTTCATGGTCGCCGGCAATGATTTCAGCGTCATAAACAAGGTTTACGGAGAGTTCTTCCCCGAAAACCCGCCCGCTCGGAGTACTCCGCAGGTGATGCCCTTCCCGGCCGGGATCCTGATTTCGGTTGAATGTATAGCACTTTGCTAAATTTTGTTAAAATTCCTCCCGTCCGGCAAGAGCCATTTGACCCGAACCGGCCAAATTCCTATCTTCCGTATCCCTATTTCTATGCGCGCAAAAAGAAAATCGTTTGCTCCTTATGTGGTCTGGCCAACCCTCCTCCTGGTCCTGATGGTTCAAAAGACTAAAGGCCAGAACCTTATTCCCAACCCCTCCTTCGAAGACGTCAATATCTGCTCTGAATTCGGCCAGCCTTGCAGCCCCTCTGCCTGGTTCTACTTAAGCCGCAAACTTACCACGGGCTATTTTCCGCGATACAAGTCCGCCACGGGCAGCCGCCACTTACAGATGGTCGCTGCCACCCGCGAAAGCCCCAACCGCCAGTATTGGGAAACCATGCTCTTATGCCCCCTCCAGGCCGGGGAGCGATACGCCGTCAGTCTGAAGATCGCCGCTCCTGCCAACAGGACCGAACTCAGCAGGACATGCCCGAATCTGCGGGATATCGGACTATGGTTCACTAACCGCTTCATTTTTGTACAGGGCGATTCCATTCTACAACCCCGAAGCTACCTTTCCTTCACAAACGCTTCCATCACGAATCTCAAGAACGGCTGGTTTGAGCTTCAAAAAGAATTCGTCCCCACCTCAAGCGCCACTATCCTGATCATCGGCAACTTCTACCGGCTGGCAAACGCCGATATCATGGATCAACGCAACCCGTCCAACCCGTCCATCGACATCCTGGTAGACGATCTGGCCGTCGTCCCGATGAACACAGCTGTCTGCCCTACCTCCCTCAGGATAAAAGATTCGCTTTATACCATCCACCAGCGACATTCCAAAACAAATCTTCCGGATTTAAATCCCGAGATACCCGATTCCCGCCTCACCGATTCCCTCCCGGCCAATCCTCCACTCGCTAATCCCACACCCGGTAACCCCACACCCGCTAACCCTACACCCACCAACCCCCTCGCCACCGATACCCCACGATCGCTTCCCCCCGCCAGTCCCGTTTCGGTGACCGACACCATCATCATCCGTAATATTCAATTTGACTTCGATAAATACCTGATGCAAAATCCGGACACCCTGCAGCGATACCGGAGCCTCCTGACCAGGACGGGAATAAAGAAGATACAGGTGGTGGGTTATACGGACGACGCCGGCTCAGATGCCTACAACCTGGAACTTTCACAGAAACGAGCCCAGGAGGTCGCCCGCCAGATTTCCTCGAAATTCGACATCCCCCCTGCTCTCATCGAGACAGAAGGAAGGGGGATTTCCAAAAAGTACCCCGCCAAATCCCTCAACAGAAGAGTGGAAATCTATATTGTCCACTAACCCCATCCCCCTCGCGGAATTGTACGATACCCCGTTAGAACTTATATCGAAAGGAAATCTTATAACTTCTTCCAAGCAGCGGACGCGCCAGGAATATATATTGATTTGCCTCAGCACTTTGAATCTCTCCTTGACGTGGATTACCTTCCGTAAGTCCCAGGGAATTGGTAAGATTATCGATATATCCAAAGATGGTAATTTCATTACTGACCTTTACCGACGCATCAATATCCACCTTCGTATAGGCCGGAAGCACCTGGGAGTTCGCGACATCCGTATAACGCTTGCCTTCATATTCTATGGCAGATTGCAGCCGAAAGCGGTTGTTAAAAAGATTGAATCCCGGAACAGCCCTGATGGACGTATGCGGCACCCGGATCAGCTGATTACCATTGTAATTATCTTTTTCAGTCAGGGAGCCGCTGGTCACACCATATATCGCATATCCCTCATATACGCCATGTTGATAGGTAGCCGTCGCCGAAAGGTCAAACCATTCGACCGGATAGATGCTGCCCTCGAATTCAAGACCTTCTGTCTCCGTATTGGCATTCGCATTGACGGACGTGAACCCGTTTAAGGTGCTGACTTCATTGGTAAAACCGACGTTATTATACTTTGTCCAGAATCCTGTAGCATAAAGAGCGAATAGCCGCCGGGCATATTTGTACCCAATTTCTCCAAGCTCCATGGTTTGGGTAACTGCTGTGGCATTGACATTGGTATAGTAGGTACCGAATCCGGGAATTCGTGCCGCGGATGTATATCTGCCAAAAAGACCAGAATGGCCGGTGAGTTGATAATCCGCTCCTAACGTCCAGGTAGTGTAGTCAAAATGATGGCTATACCCAAGCCATTCCCCGGTTCCGGTTGTTATTTGAGAGGTCGCATACGTACCCAGGTTGACGGTTTTCGATTGTTCTACGACCCCATCCGTTTCCGCATATTCATAACGCAGCCCGCCATCAAGACGAAAGGCATGAGTTATTTGCCATTCATCACTAACATAAAGCGCTTGAGTTGTCTGCTCACCATTAGCATCCGCCCACTCATATCCATATTGGGATACTCCATTCGTGGAAAATGTATTTACTACACTTCCGGCGCCATTCAGGGCCACGATATTCAGCAGCCTCGCATTGTTTTGAACGTCCAGGTATACCTTTGAAGAATATCGGCTAAAGTTTTGATTAAAGTGGGCGTAATAATATCCAAAGTTAAAATCGTGTTTTGACGAGCCCGTATAAAATACATGCGAAATGTGGAGATCATTGTCAACTTCTGCCTGAGGCATGGTAATACCTCTCAATCCGCCCTGAATAACCATACCGTTCCCGTTCTGGTTAGCAGAGTTATATGCCGTGCCTGTAGTGGCATATTGAAACCCCAGTTGCGTTGCGCCCGGAACCTGACCGAGCAAAGCTGCCTGAGCCTTGTAGAATGAATCCGCAGTCAATAAATTAAGCGCATATACCCCATTACGCTGGGTTTGCATATTCGAGATGCGAAGCGAATTTTTTAAGATCCAATCATTGCCAAGGTCAGTCTGAAATTTAACGGTAACCTGACTTCTGTTTACAGACGTTCCAACCGTATTATCGTATTTGTAAAGCGTGCTGTCCCCCTGGATCATGTTCATTCGTTCGGTTTCGGGCCCGGCAAGCGGTCCGTAATTACCGTTGAAACCCGTCACCGCAACGATCTTACCGCTGCTGTTATAAGTCATAGGCAGATCGGTATAGAATACCACATCATCATTTAATTGCTTGTAGTCAATACTTAGGGATGTTTTCTCCCAGCTCTTGCTAAGCGTAGCTCTGATCTGCCCGCCATGATTACCGGTATATCCAGGGTTGCGCACCCCCGATTCCGTGCGATAGAAGCCTCCCGTAGCCAATTTCCAGCCATCGCCGATAGGCGCCCCTATCCAGAAATCCGCCCGCTGAAGATTATCACCACCCAGGGTCAACTTAAAAACACCCTCTGTTTTGTCGCCAACCGCACGGGGAATATAGTTCACCGCACCTGCCGGCGCATTGGAATAGAAGACGGAAGAAGGGCCGCCGCGAACAACCTCAATCGATTGAATGGTCTCATCAAACCGAAACGCCTGATCCGCATTCAGGTAGCCCAGGGCCGGATCATGTTGTACAGGAATTCCGTCTTCCAATAACTGGATAGATCCGAAGCCATCCACCGGAACACCTCTCGCCCTTACATTACCACTAGCCTCACCTCCGGTCGCTTCGACCCAGAAACCCGGTACCGATTTTAAAGACTCGGTAACACTCGACATCCCCTGTAAGGATAGAGCATTGTAACCGATACTGGTGACCGAATAGCTTGTAGTCAATTTGGTTTGATTTAGCGCCCCCGCACGCCCGGTAACAATGACCTGATTTAAACCATTCTCCACCGGTTTCAATTTGATCAGCAAAGAGACGTCCGCATCGGTTTTTAAGTTATACCCGGATAGGGTTTGCGTCTGAAAACCTACATGTGAAACAACAAATACATAAGGGCCTCCGGCAGACAAATTGTGGTAGGTGAAAATACCTAAGGAATCTGTTTGCGTCGTAGCAGTTTTGCCGGTACTTTGGTTTTTAGCGGAAACAGAGGCATAGGTAACAGGCTGACCGTTCTCGTCATTAACCTGCCCCTTGATTTCATTGATATTTTGTGCATTGGCAATCAATTGAATATGACAGCAGACTGCCAATAAAAGAATGAACAGCGCCAGCTTGGTTTTGGTAGTTGATTGGATCATAAAATGGTCTTGTTCTTCGCTATGAAGATTTTGTTTCTTCATTATACGCATTACCGGAACCTTCCCCTTACTGTTAATATTAACTTAATACACAAGGATACTGTCCCCTTGTCGCTTCAAACTGAAGTTATTGAGCAGCGCAATGCTCTTGAGAATCGTATAAAGCGAATCTTTTTTATCTATTTTTCCAATAAATGACCGATTGCCCAGCTTCGACTTGTCATATATTATTGTTGTATTATAAATAACCTGCAATTGGTCAAATACAACATCAAGTGGATAGTTGTTGAATAGATAGCGATCATCCTTATCTTTTTCAATATGTATCACCCGGGCCGATAGGGAATCGGTCGATAGCGAATCAGCAATCCGCTCTGCATTGGCTGAAATCCGCTCTACATTGGCTGAACTCTTCTCTGGATTGGCGGGATTGCGCTCCACATTATTGATGTGAGATGGCGGATTTACCTTATTTAATATAAAAATATCCCCGGGTGTGAGGTAAAATTCATGTTTATTCACTTTGGAAGAGGGATTGGAGATTTTTATCATTACCCTTCCTTCATGCAAAACAACCGTAGTATTATTCGCTCCATAAGATTTTACCGTGAAACGAGTGCCCAGGACAGTCGTCAAAACAGAGTGGCTATATACGGTAAACGGTTTGGCAACATTTTTAGCGATATAAAAATTGGCGCCGCCATTTAAAATTATGTCCCTATTTAGCGAATCAAAGTTTTCGAAATAAGAAACCGTACTGTTGGGGAACAGTTCTACTTTCGAACCATCGCTTAGCGTAAAGGACATTTTGGTCAGCGTATTATTGAAAATATTCCTTGCTTTTGCAGCAGTTGCAGTACTAATTATACCCGTCCTTTGTTTTCTTAAAATAAAATGCCATGGCAGGCCTATAACCAATAAAACCATTGCCGCCACTGCCAGCCATCTCGCGAAGGAATAGCGCACCGCAGCGGGATTAGTATTTTTTTTTATGCCATCCCATAATTTGCCGGATATTTCAGGCGATAGGACTTGAACGGGTTGAAAGTCCTCCCACTCTTCCCCGAAGTGTTCCTCCAATTTTGTTGGGTTTTCTTTGAGCCATGCGTACACAATAGCAGCATCCCGGGCATCGCACTTGCCCTCCAGAAAATTTATTATGGTTTGCTCTGTTATCAAATTATATGCTTTTTTATCTGCTTCAGCGCCTTTGAAATATGTGTTTCTACTGTTTTGCTGGAGACGGACAAGGTTGCAGCAATTTCTCTGTAGGTCATCCCTTGCTCGCGGCTCATCTCAAAGACCTGCTTTCTTACCGGGGGCATGTCATTAACGGCTTCCGATATTCTCTTTTTCAATTCGGCTCCACTCATCATTTCATTGGTACTGTCAATCCCATTTTCCATATTCGCCACATCAAGCGGGGCGGTTACCGCATCCTTATTACTATACTTTCGCAAAAAATCGATAAGTATCGTGGTCGCCATCCTGAACAACTGGGTCGAAATGGCGTATTCTTCCGACAAGGTTTTCCGGCATTCCCACAGCTTGGTAAATGCCATCTGAACCACTTCTTCTGCTATATATTCCGACTTTGTTTTGTTTAGGATAAAGAAATAAAGTTTCTGATGGTATTGATCAAATACTTGTTTGAAGTAAAACGCATCGCCATCCTTCAATTCTTTAATACTAAGCAACTTATTAAATTTATTCAACTCGAAGATTGTTCTGTTCCGCGGCGAATCTATATAAATAGCGATTTATTGATCGCAGCATAGATGAAAAATAAATATTTGATAATATAAGTATATTGCTGTGGTTTCTCTCAAAACTACCTGAAATGCCAGACCAACACAACTTCAACACCCCAAAAGCCCCCCGCATGAGCCAGGCCTTCCCCCAGGCCGTTATCGCCGAAAAGTTCATCTTCATCTCCGGCACCCCCGGTTACGACCTGAACACCGGCAAGGTCATCAGTGAAAATTTCGAAGACCAAACCAGGCAGGCGTTTCAAAACATAAAAGTTATCCTGGAAGAAGCCGGCAGCAGCCTCAGTAAAATAGTAAAGACCACCATCTTCATGGTTGCCGGAAATGACTTTAGCGTAATTAACAAAGTGTATGGTGAATTCTTCCCCGAAAACCCGCCCGCCCGCAGCACCCCCCAGGTAATGCCCTTTCCCGCCGGGATATTAATTTCCGTAGAATGTATCGCGCTTCAATGAGCCGCATACGTTCTATCCAGCCAGGCCACCACGTCCTCCCAGTTTTCCAACGAGATCTTCGCATGCGTCGCATCCTTCATGATCAAAAACTCTTTTTTATCGCCGGGCACCAGGTTGTAAAATTCCCTCACCTTATCCACTTCAAATAATTCATCCCTATCCCCAACCCCTACCAATACCGGGATATTCAAATCCGGCGGAAGCCGGAGCTTCTTCACATCCAACATCATCAGAAATCGGGGCGTGTACCGGTAATTCCACAGCGTATCGTCTGACACCGTCATCCCCTCCCGGTAATATTCAGCCGCCCGGTAAGAAGGACGCAAGACCGCGCATGACACAAGCCTCGCCTGCTGGAAAAAGCTGAGCGGCTTTGACACGCCCTTCCGTCCCTCATAAGCCCCCGACAACAAGACCAACCCTGCAATGTCACCCGGAACCGTGTCAGCCGCACAGATCGCAGCTGCAACGCCCAAACTGTGGCCCAGGACAACGACCCGTGGAAAACCAAGCCCCTTTATATATTTTACCGCATCTGCCAGATCACCAATCCATCTGTCTTTCCCCGGACTGTCGCCCCGGTTGCCGCCCGACAGCCCATGGCCCCTGTAATCCAGGCCAAAAACGGTATATCCGCCTTTGGCTATCGGCACGCCGGCCATACTATACGGACCGCTGTAGGCCGTGAAACCGTGAAAGATCAACACCGCAATATCTTTTTTTGCAGGCACAATACTGTCGGGGTCCCATCGTCGCAAGAAGAGCGTTTCACGGTCAGAAGTAGTCAACAGGCTATGCGGACCTGTATAATTCTGCCGCAACACAGCCGCCTCTTCAGGCGTAATTCCTTTATTTCTTATCTTCCATTCAATAGGCCAAAACGCCAAAGTCACCCCGCAAATGAAGACAACCGCCACCAAAATCCCCAGGCCATACAAAACCCTTTTGACTATTTTTTTCATATCGGGACCCTCCCCGGTTATTTTTTTGCGATCCGATAAATATCCCCATCATCCGTGATCACAAAAAGCATATTGTCCATATACGTCACGTCCCTGATCCGCTGATGCTTGTCCTCCATTAGCCGCTCCTCTCCTACCACTTTATTATTCTTAATAATAACCCGGTTCAGATGTTGGCCGCTGAGGCAGGCCATGAACAAATTGTCCTTCCATTCGGGTATCGCACTCCCCCGGTAAAAGCAAATTCCGCTTGGCGAAATGACCGGGTCCCAATAATAGATCGGCTGCTCCATCCCTGCCTTCTGCTGGATCCCGGCACCAACCGGACCGCCCTGGTATTCGATACCATAGGTAATAACAGGCCATCCATAATTTTTCCCCGGCCGGATGATATTGATCTCGTCGCCGCCCCGCGGGCCGAATTCCGATTCCCACAATTCCCCCGTAACCGGATCGATCTCAAGCCCCTCCGGATTACGATGCCCGTAGGAATAGACCTCCGGTTTCGCACCCGGTTGGTTCAGGAACGGATTCCCCGGCGCCGGCTTGCCATCCGTTGTTATCCGTACAATTTTCCCGAGATAAGAATTCACATCCTGCGCCTCAACCCGGCTTTGAGGCATAAATTTCTCCCCGATACTCACAAAAAGATACCCGTCTTTATCGAACACCAGCCGCGAACCATATTGCAGCGTACTGCCCGTTCCCGGCGTTGCACGGAAGATCACCAACACATCCTCGACCTTGCCTTCCGCCTCGTTCAGTTTTCCCTTGGCCACGGCCGTCAGGTTCTGCCCTGAGTATTTTTCCGAATAAGACCAATAGATAATCTTATTCACGGTGAAATTCGGGTCAAACGCCACATCCAGCAATCCGCCCTGGCTCTGATTGACCACCGCGGGGAAACCAGTGATCTTCTTCACAAGCGCCCCGTTCCGGTCAAGTATCTCCATATACCCCTCCCACTTGATCGTCACCATGAGCCGCCCATCCGGCATCGCTACGATCGCAAAAGGAGCACCCAACTTGTTCGCGATTTTGTCAATTGTATAAGGCGTATTTGTCTTTGCGCCCGCAATTCTCGTTTGCCCGGCGAACGCAGGTTTGTAATCGCTGTTGGGAGACTTTGTCTCAACTGGAGGCAAACTATCCGAAGGATTCCGGATAGGTCCACTATTTGAGTTGCTCGTTTTTGCGCTGCTTACAGAATAAGCGAGCACCAGGGCAATCACAAGATTACCTCTCCTCGAAATATGGCTTTTCATTGTCCAACTTATTTTCTTGTTGTTTCCAATAACCCAACGTCACCACATGCCCGCCCGGCCCCTTCAATAACCGCCCGTAAATCGCATTCACCGGATTGAACATCACATCCGTTACGCCAATAGTGAACGTCTCCGGCGCCGGCTGCGCCGGCGCCGCTTCAGCACCCGCCGCCTCACCCGCCGGAGCCGCAGCCCCGACACCCATCGCCGCCGCCTTCGGCGGCGGCGACCCCACCACCACCACCTTATACCCATTATACTCCAACAGCCCACGCAGAAACTCCACCCGCCCCGGCGCTACATTCTTTTCAACGATGGCACATTTCACCCCATTCAGCTCCTCGAACAAATGATTTTGGTTTATCGCCATAGACTAAAGATAGTTATATTAGTGTATACAATCACCCGCTCATGCCAACCCCAACCGAGCAGCTTGCACCCTGGTCCAAGCCTGAGAAAGTTGTCTTCCGCTTCTGCTTTCTCTACTTCGCCACCTACATTCTCTTTACACCCAATAATGATTTGCCCCTCGTCAATACTCTTTATGAAGGACCGAACAACCTCCTCCACCGGCTCGTCCCCTGGTTTGCAAACCATATTTTTGGCTACAAGAAGCCGATTACTGTTTTTACCAACGGCAGCGGCGATACAACCTATGATTATATGTTGTGGTTCGTTGGGATCGCCCTGACCCTTACCGGCACGATCGTCTGGACCTTGCTGGACAAGAAAAGGAAAGGTTACCAGGCGCTCTATTACTGGATTCGGGTGCTTGTCAGGTTTTATCTTTTTTACACCATGATGGATTACGGGCTCGCTAAGGTGATTAAAGTACAATTCCACTATCCGGGCCTCTACCGCCTCGTCCAACCCTTTGGAAGCATCTCGCCCATGGGGCTGGAGTGGTCCTATATGGGTTATTCCACCAGCTATAATTTCTTTGCCGGCATCGCGGAATTGTTGGGGGGCTTTCTGATGTTATCCCGGAAGACGACCACCATCGGCGCGCTGGTCTGTCTCGCGGTCATGACCAACGTGTTTATGGTCAATATAGGCTACGACGTTCCGGTAAAACTGCTGTCGTTCAACACCATTTTGATGTGCCTGTTCTTATTGGGGAAAGATATTCAACGGCTGGCCAATTTTTTCATCCTCAACAAAGTCGCCCCGCCGTCAGACCTTTCTTTTCCCCGTTTTAATAAGAAATGGCGATATGGCCTGCTGGCCGTGAAACTTCTTATTGTCGTTTCCATCGTATGGCTATTCATGAAGGACAATTTGTTTTATTTTACCCGATTCGGTGATAACGCGCCCAAGCCTCCCTTATACGGCATCTATTACACGGAGACCTTTATGAGAAATAAGGTGGCGGTCCCGCCGCTTCAAACAGACACCACCCGATGGAACCGGCTGCTCATCGCCGTAAAAGGCTACGCCGAAATCCAGGTCATGAACGATTACACGGAAAACTACCACTTCAAGATAGATACGTTCGCCAAAATGGCCCTATTATATCCATATTCGGACACCCTTAATAAAACCCGGTTTAATTATGTAGTCGATACTCCTTACTTAACACTCACCGGCAAAATTGGAGCCGATTCTGTTTCGATCAAGATGAAAAGGTTTGACGAAAACAGGTTCCGCCTGGTCAGCCGGGGCTTCCGCTGGGTGACAGAGTATCCATACAACCGGTAAATCTTCATAAACCAGCACTCAATGAATAAATATATTCATAGACCCAGCCTACCAGCCCCGTCACCATAATTCCCGCCACACAAACCACAAACGCAATATTCGGCAGCACCGGTATCGCCAGCTTCCCGATCGGCTGCTTCGGCGCGTCCATAAAGATTGCCTTTATCACCCGCAGATAATAATACAACGAGACCACCATGTTCAACGCCGCAATCCCGATAAAGTAATAATTCCCCTTCCCCGCTCCTGCCAGCAACAAAAAGAATTTCCCGAAGAATCCCGCCGTCGGGGGAATACCGGCCAGGGAAAACAGCGAGATCGCCATCACCCACGACAATACTTTATTGTTCGCATACAGCCCCCTATAATCATCGATGGTCTCCTTCCCAGTCTGTGCGCTGATCAGCGCCACCACCCCGAATGCGCCCAGGTTGGAAAAGATGTAGATCAGAATGAAATAGATCACCGACGCTTCACCCGCCCGCGAGCTGCCGATGATACCTGCCAGGATAAACCCCGACTGCGCGATCGACGAAAAGGCCAGCAGTCGCTTGAGCCGGACCTGCCGCAGCGCAAAAAGATTGCCAACCGTCATGCTCAGCACCGATAAAAGGATCAGTATCCTATACCAGTTGATCGCCAGCGGCCGGAAGACTGTATACAGCACCTGGATGAATACGAAGAACACCGCTCCCTTCGAAATAACGGATAAATACGCGGTCACGGTGACCGGGCTCCCCTCATAAACATCGGCCGTCCACAAATGGAACGGAACCGCCGAGATCTTGAATGCAAAACCGGACAGGATAAGGATAAAGGCAAAGAGTTGGAACGGACTTCCATCGAGCCGCTGAGAAAGCACCCTGAAGTCGAGCGTCCCCGTCGCACCATACAACAGCGAGATGCCGAAGAGTAACAACGCGGAAGAAAAAGCAGCGGACAAGATAAATTTCATGGCGCCCTCCGAAGCCTGCCTTTTTTCCAGATCGAAGCTGGCAAGCGCAGCAAGCGGGATGCTGGACAACTCCAGACCAAGATAGAACAGGAGCAAATTACCCGCAGAGATCATAAAGAAAAAGCCGGCCAGCGTCGCCAGTAGCAACATATAGAATTCCGCTACATGCCGGTGCCCCTTCAGCCAGTCATAAGCCTGCAGCGAGATGATCAGCGTCCCCAGATTGAGCATGTCCTTCTCGAGCGCGATCAGCCTGTTCGTATGGAACATACCGCTGAACAATACCGCATCCGAAACGGGAAACAGACCCAGCAGGAAATTCGCAAGAAGCAACAAATTCACCCCGCTCAGCACTATTCCGGTCTTATATTCTGTGGCACCCACCTTCAGGAACAAAAGAAGACAGATGATGATCGTTACCATCAACTCCTGCCGCAACGAAAAAATAACGCCTGCCCACATAGTTTAATTCATTTTATAACATGTTCCATGATCGAGCTGACCCCGGGGGCCAGCAAATTAGTTAGCCAATAAGGCGCAACGCCGATGGCCACAATTCCAGCGCCCAGGAGAATCCCCGCCAGCCGCTCATTCCATGTCGCGTCGGTCAACCCGTTAAAATGCGGATCCTTCACCGGCCCCATGATCGATCGTCCCGTCGCCCGCAGTATATACACCGCAGTAACAACGATCGACGCGCAGGCCAGGATGGTAGCCAGCCGGTACGTCCCGCCCGTCCGCTCCCACGAGCCCATGAAGACCGTGATCTCCGCGACGAAACCGCTGAGACCCGGCAGCCCCAGCGAACACAAACCCGCTATCACAAAAACCGTCGAGATAAAGGGCATGACCTTCAAGAGCCCCCCCAGCCGTTCGACCAGCCTGGTATGCGTCCGGTCATAGATCATCCCGATCGCGGCAAAGAAGAGGGCCGTCATTAGTCCATGCGAGATCATCTGCATCACCGCGCCCATCACCGCTGTCCTGGTCAGCATCCCGATCCCCAGCAGGATGAAACCGCAATGACTGATCGACGAATACGCGTTGATGTATTTCAGGTCTTTCTGCATCATCGTCGCAAACGCTCCGTATATGATCGCGATCGTCGCCAGCAGGATGATCACCGGCGAATATTCCTTCGCCGCTTCAGGCATCAGGAAAACCGCAACCCGCAGACAACCGTAACCGCCCAGTTTCATCGAGATCCCCGCGAGAAACATCGAAGCCGCCGTCGGCGCCGACGAATGACCGTCCGGCACCCAGGTATGAAAGGGAAATAACGCCGTAAAAATGCCAAATCCAACGAAGAGGAATGGGAAGAAAGCCCGCTGCACCTCTAATGGGAGATGCATCCGCGAGATCGCTTGTCCGTCAAAGCTCCCCGCACCTCCCGCAGCACCCGAATGATAGTACAAGCCTACCAATCCTACAAACACCATCGCCGACCCCGCCATCAGCATCAACGCCAGTTTCATGGCACTATATTCCTTCTTCCCGCTCCCCC
>DATMLR010000195.1:0-10430 GCA_035570015.1 Puia sp. | reverse complement strand
CGAAGCCATCAACTCTGAATTTGTTTCCGTTCACTATTTCGACGCCGACCTCGGCGTCCTGTATAACGCCTCCACCGACGGCAACAACAACTTCTACCTCGGCGCCTCCGCCTACCACCTCAACCGACCGAAGGCCTCCTTCCTCGGCGTGGACACCATCAATATCCCGATCCGTGAGACAATCCATGGCGGCGGCTTCTTCCCTCTCGCCGGGACCGCCAGCACCATATATGTCAGCGGCCTGATCAGCAACCAGGCCGGAGCCCGTCAATACGTCCTCGGCGGCGCCTGGTCCGCCACCGCCACCACCGATGAGACCTCCCCGGTCAACTTCTACGCCGGCGTCTGGGCTCGCTTCACCAACAACACCACCGACGCGCTCATTCCTTATGTCGGTCTGGATTACAACAATTTCAGCCTCGGGGTCACCTACGATGTGAACATTTCTCCCCTCGCATCCGCCTCCCAAAGCCGCGGCGGCATCGAGATCTCCCTGATCTACATCAAAAAGTCATCCGACGGCAAGCATGGCATCCCCTGTCCGCGATTCTAATTCTAATTATGGCGAATTCGCCGCAATTAACCAAAACCCCCCGCCACACATACTCGTCCGCTGGCGCACAATTCCTGTATCGAATTCGGACACCATCCCAACAGGCCTGACGTTAAGATAGATTGATCCTCAAATCCTTATCTATCTGGTTCTGTTTTGGTGGCAACTAACCCGAAACCGACTGCACATGCTTCTAAATCATCTCAAACTGGCCTTTCGCCATCTCATGGGCGCTAAGGGATATGCCGCCGTCAACCTCATCGGCCTCTCCATCGGGATCATCTGCTGCCTGATGCTGTTTCAGTATGTGGGCCGTGAGGAATCTTACGACAGCTTCCACGAAAAAGCCGACCGGATCGTCCGGCTGCGCATGGATGTGTTTGATAAAGGCCGACTCTCCCAGCAGTCCGCCACCACATACCCCGCCGTCGGCGCGGCCATGAAAAAGGACTTTCCCGAAGTAGAAGACTTTTGCCGCCTGATGGCTGCCCGCGTGCTACTCTCCAACCCCGCCCGCAATATCCAAACCATGGAGACCAAGGGTTACTATGCGGACCCCTCCTTCCTTCGCCTGTTCACGCTCCCCCTCACCAAAGGCGATCCCGCGAAGGCGCTCGACGGTCCAAACAAAATGATCATCTCCGAAGACATGGCCCGAAAATATTTCGGCAATGACGATCCCATCGGAAAGCGGTTCAACGCTGGCGGCGAGCCGACCTACTACCCCATCTGGAAATACGGCCAAACCGAATCGTTCGAGGTCACCGGCGTCTTCCGCAACTATCCGGGCAATTCCCATCTTTCGATCAGCTACCTCATCTCTTATCCCACCTTTGTCGATCTGGTCGCAAAGGCTGGTAGCCCGAACAAGTATTGGAGCGACGCCGCCGAAAACACCTGGAACTGGTATGACATGTATACCTACCTCCTGCTTCGCCCCGGCACAAAAATGCCACGGCTCCAGTCCCAGCTTCCGGCCTTCGCCGACCGTCATGTCAATAACCTTCCGGATCACAAGAACAGTCGGCAAAGCGACGAATTCTCGCTTATCCCCCTCAGGGATATCCACCTTAATTCCCATGACGTCGAAGAGGCCGAAACGAATGGAAGCGGTTCGACAGTATATTTCCTGCTCCTCATCGCCATCCTCATCATCGTCATTGCCTGGGTCAACTATACCAATCTCGCCACTGCCCGATCGCTCGAACGCTCAAGGGAAGTCGGCGTCCGCAAAGTTCTCGGCGCCTCGCGCAGCGACCTCATCCGGCAGTTTCTCTTAGAAAGCATCTTGATGAATGGCCTTGCCCTCGGGCTCGCGATAGCGTTGTCCTATACCCTGGTGCCGCTCTTCAACCGCCTCACCGGCGATGGGCTGTCCGCCGGATTCCACCTCGGCGGCCGCTGGCTGGCCAATTTCATGGTCCTTTTCACTGCCGGCGCCTTGCTGTCCGGGCTATATCCCGCCTTCATTTTATCCGGATATCAACCCATCGTCGTCCTTCGCGGGCTCTTTTCGAATAGCGCAAAAGGCATCTGGCTCCGAAAAGCCCTCATCGTAGGCCAGTTCACCGCCTCGATCCTCCTGATCGGCGGCACCCTCATCGTGTATCAGCAGGTGAGCTACATGCGCAACCAGCAGCTGGGCATGAATATCCGCCAGACCCTGGTGCTCGACGGCGCCCGTTCGGTCAACGATTCCGTATATCGCACCGCATACCAGTCTTTCCGGAACGATCTGCTCCGGGTACAAGGAGTAAGCAGCGTCACCGCTTCCAGCAATGTCACGGGCCAGGAGATCCTCTTCGGCGACGGCCTCGCACTGGAGGGCACAAAAGGCGCTCCTATGCCGTCCTACATGACGGACTATATGCTGGTCGACTATGATTTTATGCCGGCATACGGACTGCGGCTGCTGGCGGGTCGCAATTTCTCGCCGGACTTCCGCCGCGACGCCAGGGCCGCCATCCTCAACGAGCAGGCCGTGAAGACTCTGGGCTTTTCCAGTCCCGAAAAAGCCCTGCACCACTACGTGACCGCAATAGACGATTCCGTCGAAATAATCGGGGTCGTCGCGGATTATCATCAGCAGGGGCTGCAAAAGACCATCAACCCCATGGCCTTCAGACTGAAACCCTGGGTCAGGAATTACTATTCGCTGAAGGTGGAAACAGCCGGTATCCACCAGTCCGTCGATGCGGTTAAGGCAATCTGGACCCGCCATTTCCCTGGCGATGCGTTCAACTATTTTTTTCTCGATGAGTATTTCAACCAGCAATACAAGGCCGACAAGCAGTTTGGGAAGCTGTTCAGCCTGTTCGCCTTTCTGGCCATCCTCATCGCCTGTTTTGGCCTGCTGGGCCTTTCAGCCTATAATGTGGTGCAACGGACAAAGGAAATCGGCATCCGTAAGGTACTGGGCGCCTCCGTAAGACAGGTGCTATATATCCTGTCCCGCGACTTCGTGATATTGGTACTGGTCGCCATTGTCGTGGCCACGCCCCTAACCTGGTGGGTGATGAACCGCTGGTTGCAGGATTTCGCCTATCGCATCGCGATCCATTGGTGGGTCTTTGCCATTGCGGGCGCCACCGCCGTGTTCATAGCCATCCTCACGGTTGTATTCCAGGCGTGGCAAACCGCCGTCGCGAACCCGGTAAAGAGCCTGCGCACCGAATAGGCACGCGCCCCGCGCCACCTCCGCACGCCCCCGCGCCACCTCCGCGCGCGCCCCGCCTCCTCGCCCGCGCCCCCCCAAAAAACCCGAATGTAACCTTTCCCTTCACCCATCCGTCACAGAATCAAACCACCGCCGAATGTTCCGTAACTATCTCAAAGTCGCCCTCCGTAACCTATGGAAATCCAAAGGTTTCACCGCCATCAATATCATCGGCCTATCCGCCGGCCTGGCAGTCTGCCTCCTCATCGTCTTGTATGTCACCGACGAACTCTCCTACGACCGGTTCAATGTCAATGCCGACCGCATCTATCGCATCGATGACGACATCTATTTCAACAACACCCAACTGATTGCCGCCCTCTCACCCAAACCCCTCGGCACCACAATGGTCAATAGCTATCCTGAGATCGAGCAAATGACCCGCGTACAGGGCTTTAACGGCGACGTCATGATCAAGCATGGCGCCGACTGGATCCAGGAACACCACCGCGCCCTGGCCGACTCGACTTTCTTCCGTGTCTTCACCTTCTCCTTTATCGCCGGTGATCCCGCCACCGCGCTTAACGCGCCGCACAGCATCGTCATCGACGAAACCACAGCCAGACGCTATTTCAACAGCACGGATTGTATCAACAAAACATTAGAAATCCAGTACATCGGCCTCTGCAAAGTCACCGGCGTCATCCGCGACATGCCCCCGCAAGCACATTTCCATTTCAATATCATCGAACCCCTCTCGGATAACGGCCACGGCGACGACAACGAATGGCTGAGCAATAACTATGTGACCTATCTGCTTGTCAGGAAGGGAACGGACCCAACCGTCGTCCGGAAGCACGTACAAGCCGCCATCGACAACTACCTCAGCAAGGAATTGCTGAACATGTTGCATACCAGCCTTGGCGACATCGCGAAGGGCGGCAGCCATTTCATTTACCAACTCTTTCCCTTGACCCGGATCCACCTCTATTCCCACAAATCCTATGAGCTGGAAGGGAACGGAAATATCAATTACGTCTATACCTTTTCCTTTGTCGCTGCTCTCATTCTGCTGATTGCCTGCGTCAATTTCATGAACCTCAGCACCGCCCGCTCCGCCAATCGTGCAAAAGAGGTCGGCATCCGCAAAGTCGCCGGATCGACCCGGGGTTATCTCATCGCTCAGTTCCTCACCGAGTCTGTTTTGATGAGCTTACTCTCCACGGTGCTGGCGCTCGGTCTCGCGGTGGCCCTGCTGCCCGTCTTCAATCAGCTGGCAGGTAAGCAACTGCATCCCGGCGTGCTCTTTGGCCCGCGAGTATTACCCATCATAATCGGGCTCATGCTAGTCGTCGGCTGTCTCGCCGGCAGCTATCCCGCATTCTACCTTTCCTCTTTCCAACCCATCCAAGTCCTGAAAGGGAGGATCGCCTCGGGCTTCCGCAGCAGCTGGCTCCGCAGCGGACTGGTGGTTTTCCAGTTCTGGATCTCCATCAGCCTGATCATCGGGACCCTGATCATCTTCCGGCAGTTGAATTATATCCACAACCGCGATGTCGGCTTCGATCGGGAACAAGTACTTCTGATCCGCAGCGCCTATACCGCCGGCGATCCGGTGAAAACGTTTCGCAACAACCTCCTGACCCTCGCCGGTGTTAGCGACGCCACCCTATCCGGTGATATCCCCTCTACCGGGTCTACCTACTCGCAGGACGCCTATTTCCGGGACGCATCCCTTGACCTGAAACAGGCCTTTATCAGTACCGACATGAGGGCAGACGACCATTATGTCCCGACGCTTGGCATAAAAATGGTTGAAGGCCGCAATTTCAACATCCGCACCTTTCCATCCGACTCTTCCGCGCTCATCCTCAACGAGACCGCTGTTCAGCTGCTCGGACTGAAAAACCCCCTCCATCAATTTCTCTATAAGGTCGGTGATTCGAATAAGCCTGTCCCCCTGCACATCATCGGCGTTATGAAAGATTTCAACTATAATTCGCTTCACGAAAAAGTAGGGCCCGTAACCCTGCAATACGGGGATAACCGCGGCATGCTGGCCGTCCGCCTGAAGGCCGGAAATGTATACCCGCTTGTCCGCGAGATCGAATCCCGCTGGAAAAAAATGGCTCCCGGTATGCCAATGGGGTATACCTTTCTTGACAACGACTTCGACCGGTTGTATCACACAGACCAACAAATCGGGCAACTCACGGTCACCTTCTCGGTCTTCGCCATCCTCATCGCCTGCCTGGGCCTCTTCGGGCTCGTCACCTATGCCGCCGAACTGCGGATGAAAGAAATTGGAATCCGGAAGGTGCTGGGCGCCGGGATCGGCGGCATCATGAGGCTGCTCAGCATGGATTTTGCGCGGCTTGTCCTGATCGCATCCCTTCTTTCTTTTCCCATCGCGTGGTGGGGGATGAAACTGTGGCTCCAAAGCTTTGCCTATAGGATCGGCATCAGCTGGTGGGTTTTTCTGGTAGCGGCCGCTGCCGCGATCCTGATTGCGCTCGTAACGGTGAGCTTCCAGACCATTCGCGCGGCTATCGCCAATCCGGTGAAATCTCTGCGAAGCGAGTAACATTTCTCCCGGTCCGGTCGTCAAAGGAGGCAAAACCTCCCTGCATGTTCCGCAACTATCTCAAAGTCGCCCTCCGCAACCTGTGGAAATCCAAAGGTTTCACCGCCATCAACATCATCGGTCTGGCCTCCGGCCTTGGCGTCTGCCTCCTCATCGTCCTCTATGTCACCGACGAGCTCAGCTACGACCGCTTTAACGTCAACGCCAACCGCATCTACCGCCTCGACGCCGACATCTACTTCAACAGTACCCAGTTTACCGCCTCTATTTCCCCCAAACCCCTCGCCCTCACCCTCGTCAAGGAATGCCCGCAGGTCGAGCAAATGACCCGTATAAACTACCAGAATGACATTCTGATAAAAAAAGGCCCTGACTGGATCCGGGACCACCACGTGGCATTCGCCGACTCCACTTTTTTCAAAGTTTTTACGATCCCTATGGTGACGGGTGACCCCAATACCGCCCTCAACGAGCCAAATTCTATCGTCATCGACGAATCGGCCGCCCGACGGTATTTTAACAGCACCGACGTCGTCGGAAAAACCCTCGAGATGGAGAACAAAACCCTCTGCAAGGTCACCGGCGTCATGCAAGACTTTCCCCGCCAGTCGCATTTTCATCTAAGCTTTATCCGGCCCGTCCGTGACTCTTACCAGGGCGATAACGACCAATGGCTAAGCAACAACTGGCATAGCTATATCCTCGTCCGTCCTGACGTGGACCGGGCCTTCCTGCAAAGCCGCATAAACGCTACCGTCGATAAATACCTGGGGCGGCAGCTGCAGGCGATGCTGCACACCTCCATCGCGGATATGAACCATCAGGGCGCTCATTTTATCTATCACCTCATGCCGCTGGCGGACATCCACCTCCATTCGCAGAAATCCTATGAGATGGAACCAAACGGGAGCGCCGTTTATATCTATGTCTTTTCTTTTATCGCCATCCTGATCATGGTCATCGCCTGCGTCAACTTTATGAACCTCAGTACGGCACGCTCGGCCAACCGCGCCAAAGAGGTGGGTATCCGAAAGGTGGCTGGCTCCACAAAAGGTCACCTCATCACCCAATTCCTCACCGAGTCGGTGCTGCTCAGCTTCTTCTCCCTCCTGCTGGCCCTCGCGATCGCCCTCCTGCTGCTACCCATGTTCAACCAGCTGGCAGGCAAGGAACTCCATGCCGGAAGTCTCTTTTCGCTTCGCTTTCTATCGTTGCTGGTGATCCTCATATTATTAGTCGGTTGTCTCGCCGGCAGCTACCCCGCCTTCTATCTTTCATCCTTTCAACCGATAATGGTGCTCAAGGGAAAGGTCGCCTCCGGCTTTAAAGGAGGCCTGCTGCGCAGTATCCTCGTCGTCGTTCAGTTCGTCATCTCCATCGCCCTGATTATAAGCACCATCGTCATCTACAATCAACTCAACTATATCCGGAATCGCGACGTTGGATTCGACCGCGACCAGGTGCTGCTCATTCACAATGCTTACCTGGCAGGCGATCCGGTAAAGACCTTCCGTAAAGAACTGACTCAATTGACCGGCGTCGCCGATGCCTCCTTGTCCGGCGATCTCCCGACCCAAGGCAGCGGCTACGACCAGGAGGGCTGGTTCCGCACTCCCAACATGGATACCAAAGGGGCGGTTGTGCTGACCAATCTTTTTGTGGATGAACACTACATCCCCACCCTGGGAATGAAGATCGTTCAGGGCAGGAATTTCTCCCACGACTTTCCAACAGACTCAACCGGCCTCATCCTCAACGAATCCGCTATACAACTGCTGGGTTGGAAAGACCCAATCAGCCACCTTTTCTACCGGCCCGGCGATAGCATGAAAAGCGTCGCCTACCATGTGATAGGCGTTGTAAAGGATTTTAATTTCAGCTCATTGCATGACAAGGTAGGTCCTCTTGTGATCAATATGGGCGACAACCGCGGCAGCCTGGCTGTCCGTCTCCGCGGCGGCAATATCTTCGCAACCCAAGCCCAGATAGAATCGAAGTGGAAGGCCATGGCCAATGGAGTCCCCTTCACCTATACCTTTATGGACGACGACTTCAATCGGCTCTACCAATCTGAGAAACAAACAGGGCAGCTCTTTATATCTTTTGCGGTGTTCGCCATTTTGATCGCCTGTCTGGGTCTCCTCGGCCTCGTCACCTATGCAGCAGAACAACGCACAAAGGAGATCGGCATCCGCAAAGTCCTCGGGGCCAGTGTCGGCGGTATCGTCGGCCTGCTTAGCAAAGACTTCACACTCCTGATCGGGATCGCTGCGATCATCGCCTTCCCGGTCGCGTGGTGGGCTATGTACAAATGGCTCCAGACCTTTGCCTATCGTACCGGCATCAGCTGGTGGATCTTCCTCGTCGCCGGTGTCGCCGCCCTCGCCATCGCCTTACTCACGGTCAGCATCCAGACGATCCGTGCCGCCGTTGCTAACCCCGTAAAAAGCCTTAGATCGGAATAAACCATATCTCATGCTCAGAAACTATTTCACCGTCGCCCTCCGCAACCTCAGAAAGAATAAGGGCTTCACCATTATCAATGTGTTCGGGCTTGCCATGGGGCTTGCCACCTGTCTGCTGATCGTCTTTTATGTTTTTGACGAGCTCAGCTATGACCGGTATAATGTCAAAGCCGACCGCATCTACCGGGTGAACAATGACATCAAGTTCGGGGGGACGGAGGGGACTTATGCCATCGCGCCGTCGCCGGCGGCCGCCGCCCTGAAAGCGGACTTCCCGGAGATCGAGGCCGTGACCCGATTCCGTAATCAGGGTGGCAACCAGGTGCGGAAGGGCAACCAGAATATCCAGGAGGACCGGATGATCTATGCCGACAGCACGGTCTTCAAGGTATTCACGCTGCCGATGATCGAAGGCGATCCCGCTACCGCCCTGACGGCGCCGCACTCGGTGGTCATCACCGAAACGATGGCCAGAAAATACTTCGACCGGACGGATGTAGTCGGGCAAACGCTGTTGTTCAATGATTCGATACCTTATAAGATCACCGGGGTGATCAGGGATATCCCCAGGCAATCCCATTTCACCTTCGATTTCTTCCTGCCGATGACCGAGCTCAACGAGAGCAGGGATGACGCCTGGCTCAGCAACAATTTCTACACCTACATCGTGCTCAGACCCGGAGCCGACCCCAAAAAGCTCGAGGCCAAATTCCCCGCCTTTATGCGGGCGCAAGTAGGGCCCCAGCTCCAGAGTGTCCTGCACCAGGATTACGATGGCTTTGAAAAGGCCGGTAATCGCTACGATTTGAGCCTGATACCATTGACGAAAATTCACCTGCAGTCGAACGGCGTGGATGAGCTGGGCCCAAACAGCAGCATCTCCTATGTGTATATTTTTTCCGCCATCGCCCTCTTCGTCCTGCTCATCGCCTGTGTCAATTTCATGAACCTCTCCACCGCCCGATCGGCCAACCGCGCCCGGGAGGTCGGCGTGCGCAAGGTGCTGGGTTCGCCGCGCAAATACCTCGTTGCCCAGTTCCTCACCGAATCCATATTGGTCACCGCGGTGGCGGCATTGATCGCGGTCTTCACCGCCTGGGCATTCCTGGGACTTTTCAACCAGCTTTCCGGAAAGGAGCTGAAGATAACCCCCACCCTCATTGGCTGGCTGTTGCCAGCCCTCCTGCTGATCATCCTTGTGATCGGCTGTCTCGCGGGCTCCTACCCCGCACTCTATTTATCAGCCTTCCAGCCCATTGAGGTGCTGAAGGGAAAGATCACCGCGGGGGTGAAGGCGGGGATGCTTCGCAGCGTCCTGGTAGTGACGCAATTCTTTATCTCCATCTCCCTGATCATCGGCACACTGGTCATCTATACCCAGCTAAACTATATCCGGCACAAGGACCTGGGCTACGACCGGGAGCATGTGCTGGTGGTGCACAACCTCTGGAGGATAGGTAGTAATGACGCGCGGACGTTCAAGAACGAGGTCAAACAGCTCTCGGGCGTCGAGAACGCATCCATGAGCGGATTCCTGCCAACCTTCGACAATAACAACGGCGCCAGCCTCTTCAAGGATCCGGTATTGGACCAGAAGCGAGCCGTCCTGACGCAGATCTGGGCGGTGGACGAGGACTATATTCCTACGTTGGGCATCGCGATGGTTCAGGGACGCAACTTCTCCAGAGACATGCCCACAGATTCGACCGCGATCATCGTCAACGAGGCCGCAGCAAAAATGCTCGGCTGGGTCAAACCGGTAGGACAATTCCTCTATGCGCCCGCCGACAATATGCTAAGCCATATGAACAAGAAGCATATCATCGGCGTGATAAAGAATTTTAATTTCAAGTCGCTGAGGGACAATGTCACTCCGATGACCCTGTTCCTTGACCAGGACAGGGGCGCATTGAGCATCCGGTTGCGATCCGATGACATCCCTTCGCTGCTGAGCCAGATCCGAAGCAAATGGGAGGCCTTGGCGTCCCGCGAACAGTTCGATTATTCCTTTATGGATGAGGACTTCGATGCACAGTACCGCGCAGAACAACGCGTGGGCGGCATCGCCGTTACCTTCACCGTCCTGGCGATCGTCATCGCCTGTCTGGGTCTTTTCGGGTTGGCCGCTTATGCCGCGGAGCAGCGGACAAAGGAGATCGGCATCCGCAAGGT